>JARBTU010000037.1 GCA_029240015.1 Oscillospiraceae bacterium
GCTGTTGCCGGAATTATGGGCGGGGAATACAGCGGAATCATGGAAGATACCACCACTGTTGTGTTTGAAGCAGCCTGCTTTAAAGGAACCTCGGTTCGTACGACTGCAAAGAAACTGGGGCTTAGAACCGAATCCTCCGCTCGTTTTGAAAAAGGGCTGGATGCGCAAAACTGCGTTCCTGCCATTATGCGCGCGTGTGAATTGGTGGAACTTTTGGGTGCAGGAGAAGTTGTAGATGGCATGATAGATGTGGATGCTTCCGACAAAACACCGTTTACGCTTAAACTGGAGCATGAGTGGATCAACAGATTCTTAGGGATTAACATTCCAAAAGAAGAAATGGTCAAAATTCTTGAAAAAGTAGGATTTACAGTTAACGGGGACGATGTGACTGTTCCGTTTTTCAGAATAGATATTGAACATAAAGCTGACATCGCGGAAGAGATTGCCCGTTTTTACGGATACAACAACATTCCGACTACGGTTCTAAAAGGAACAGCGGAAGCACAGCTGACAGCGGTGCAAAAGTTTGAGCGAAAGATGAGCGATATCGTATTGTCGATGGGCGGATATGAAGTGATAACCTATTCGTTCATCAGCCCGAAATATTATGACAAGATTCTGTTGCCGAAAGACAGCGCACAACGCGAATCCGTTGTGATTTCCAATCCGCTCGGAGAGGATACCAGCGTGATGAGGACGACCACATTGCCGTCAATGCTGGAGATTTTGTCACGCAATTATAACAACCGAAACCCAAAAGCGTTTATGTATGAGATTGGAAATGAATATATCTCGCAGGCAGAAGGAGAGCTTCCGCAGGAGAATCCGCAGCTCACCATCGGGTTGTATGGCGAAAATACAGATTTCTATGCGCTCAAAGGAATTGTTGAAGTGCTGATAGAAAGACTGAACCTTGGGGAGATTGATGTCGCAGTTTGTTCGGAAAATCCGACATTCCATCCGGGGCGCTGTGCTGTTATATCCAAGGGCGGCATACACATCGGAATATTGGGAGAGGTTCATCCAAAAGTATGCAATAATTATGAAATTGGCACAAAGACTTATATCGCAAAGCTTGATATGAATGCGATGTTCTCGTTGCAGGAGGAAGAGAAACAGTATAAACCGCTTCCGAAGTTCCCTGCGACTTCTCGTGATTTAAGTGTTCTTTGTGACAAAGATCTGCCGATTGTTCAAATTGAAAAAGCAATCAAAGAGTCGGTTGGAAAGATTCTTGAAAAAGTAGAGCTGTTTGACGTTTATCAAGGCGCGCAGGTTCCGGAGGGGCAAAAAAGCGTTGCGTATTCAATCATAATGCGCTCGCATGAGGGAACTTTGACTGACGAGCAAACCGATGCCGCCATGAAAAGAGTGTTAAAAGCGTTTGACAAGATGGGGATTAAACTCAGAAGCTAAATTTTCTTAAAGGAATGACAGAAAAATGATTTTATTGGGAACGATTGTGAACACCGTCGCGATTTTTGTATGCGGACTTCTCGGTCTTTTATTCAGAAAAGGAATCAAAGAAAATTACAGCGACATTGTGATGAATGCAGTCGGGCTTTGTGTTATATTAATCGGAATCATCGGCGCAATCAAAACAAAAGAGCTTGTTCTTTTGATTTTAAGCCTTGTTCTCGGAAGTCTCTTAGGAGAATTCTTAAAAATTGAGCAAAACCTAAACCGTCTTGGTCTTTTTATTGAAAAAAAGACCAAAGGCAAAGAGGGAAGCTTTTCCAAAGGATTTGTGACCTCAAGCCTTTTGTTCTGTGTAGGTTCTATGGCAATCGTGGGTTCCATTGAAAGCGGACTGTCGAACAATCATCAGACGCTTTTTGCAAAATCCACATTGGATGGGATCACTTCGCTTGTGTTCTCGTCCGTTATGGGAGTCGGCGTTCTGTTTTCGGGTGTAATGGTATTTTTATATCAAGGGTTGATTACGATTTTTGCTTCGTTCGCAAAAGATTTTTTGACAGAGGACATGATCAGAGAGATTTCCGCTGTGGGCGGCGTGCTGATTATGGCGATCGGTTTGGATATGACAGGCATCAAAAAACTGAAGGTTGGAAACATGCTTCCGGCACTTTTGATACCAATAATTTATTTTTATCTTGTTCCAATCGTATATCCTATGATAAAACAGGTTTTTTCTGCATAAAATAGTATTATGGATGTCCTTGTGAAAAAATGCCATATAAATTGAGTTTGTTTTGTTAAAAAACATTAAAATTATCAAGATCATATGGGTTAAGTCTTGTACATCTCGATTGGTTGGTATATAATAATATCTATACTTTTGTGGTATAAAGTAAAAAGTAGTGAGGTGACCTTTTTATGCATGAAAAAACAATGACTTTCTCTGTTCATGATGATAAAGACAATGAGATGAAACAAATTCTCACCACTGTATACGACGCATTGCGTGAAAAAGGCTACAACCCGATTAATCAAATTGTCGGATATGTTTTATCGGAAGACCCGACCTATATCACCACGTTTAACAATGCCAGAAGCCTGATCAGAAAAGTGGACCGTGATGAGCTTTTGCAGGCGATGGTTAAATCTTATTTAAACGATTGAGTTTTGTTTCGAGCACCCTTTTTGGGTGATGGATAAAGGGTACGAATTTGGATTCGTACCTTTTTGTTATTTAGAATGAGCAAAAAACAAGTATCATTAAGTAAAAATGAGGAAAGAGAAGGCAAAAAGACAATGAAAGTCGTTACAAGTGAACAGATGAAACAGATTGAAGCGTGCGCTGTTAGAAAAGGAATGAGCAGTTATCATAGATTGATGGAAAACGCGGGTTCGGCAGCATTTAAGGCCATCATAGACAGAGTGAAAGATGTTTCGGAGAAAAGTTTTGTGATTCTGTCGGGAAGCGGAAACAACGGGGGCGACGGTTTTGTTGTCACCAGAAAGCTTTTTGAGGCAGGAGCTGTGGTGACGGTTGTGTTGTGTTGCGGGTTTCCGAAAACAGAACAAAGCAAGCAGACTTTTGAGCTGTTACAGGAAACGGATATATTGATTGTGGAACTTGACTCTCAAAAGCAAAAGGCTTTTGAAGCTGTTTTTAACAGTGATGTTATTGTAGATGCCGTTTTTGGAACAGGATTTAAAGGCAAGCTTCCTTTTGAAATAGCAGAGATTTTGGCCGCGTGTAATAAATCAAAAGCCAAAGGGTTTGCATTGGATATTTCGTCGGGTGCAAAGTCAGACAGCAACGAATTTGAGGAAAATACTTTTGTTGCGGACTATACCATCACTTTTGACAGCGCAAAGCCTTTTCATATTGAAAAATCGGTACAGGGGATAACAGGGGAAGTTGTTTTAGCAGCCATCGGTATTGATGAAAGCTGTTATGATGAGATTTGTTTTCAAAATGTAATAGACAAACAAATGGTCAAAAGTCTGATAAAAAAGAGGAAGTCAGATGCACATAAAGGGGATTTCGGCAAGCTTCTTTGTGTTTGCGGAAGTGTAAATATGAGTGGAGCAGCGGTGATGTCTTCCCTTGCAGCGCTTAGGAGCGGAGCGGGACTTGTAACGATCGCAACACCTAAGTCGGCTGTTTCTGCTGTGGCAAGCCATATCATTGAAGGGATTTTTCTTCCGCTCGATGAAACAACAGAAGGAACGATCTGCTTGAGTGCGGTTACAAAGATTTCTCAGGCGTTTCAGACACACACAGCGGCAGTGATTGGATGTGGATTGTCTTTGTGTAAAGATACGATAAGCGTTGTGCAGAACCTTGTCTCTAAGTCCGAGGTTCCTCTGCTGATTGATGCAGATGGACTCAATGCTATCAGCAGAGATGTGGACGTACTCAAAACAAAAAAAGCACCGTTAATACTCACTCCTCATCTTGGTGAAATGTCCCGCCTTTGTAAAAAAGAAATCAATTTCATCAAAGAAAACAAGGCGGAAGTTGCGTTGAAGTTTGCAAGGCAATATGATGTGGTGGTTGTACTCAAAGGAGAGAATACTGTTGTGGCTAGCCCGAATGGGGAAGTGTTCATCAATACAACGGGGAACCCCGGAATGGCAAGAGGCGGAAGCGGCGACGTGCTTTCCGGCATGATTGGGGCTTTTTTGGCGCAGGGGATGGAACCGCAAAAGGCGGCACTTTGCGGTGTATATTTGCATGGATTAAGTGGAGATTTATGCGCCCAAGAGTACTCCGAACTGGGGATGCTGCCGACCGATATGATAAAAATGCTGCCGGCAGTATTCAAAGGGCTTGAATTATAAAAACGAAAAAGACAAAGACTTCAATGTCTTTGTCTTTTTATATAAAAAATCCAGCCCTTACCAAAGCTATTTTTTATATCATTATTTTTTGGTATAAACTCCGTCGAAATCAATTGTTCCGCTGGCATATTTGTTTTTGCCTTCATCCACTACGGCAATCGCATTGTTTTTCATAGTGAAGTTTAACTTATGACCTTTGTCATCACTATAGATTGCTTGAAACCCTGTTATTTGAGCAGTTCCCGCGAGTGAGGCGGAATTCTTGCCCTTTTGAGCCTTAATCGTGAACTCAAAATCCTGATTGTCAGTCACGTTGATTTTAAGCGTTGCAGTGTCAGTGTCCAAAGTGCGCTCAAAGTTCCCGTTCCAATCGGTGAAAAAAGGAGAATCTTTAAACTGAGTAATATGCCCGTCTTTGTAATAGCAGATAACCTCTGGGTGAACTTTTCTTACGGCAACCTGCGGGTCCATAACGCCTTTGCTGTTCGATACGGAGAATAAATAATAACTTTCATTTTCAATGATTTTGTTTTCATTCGCTAATTTAATTTGGTATTGCGCTTTATCGATTTGATCTTCCACAAGAACCAATGCTTCTTGTTTTGAGATTCCTTGAGCAGAAGAAGCATTGCTTGTTTTTGTCTGTCCTGAACTTGTTTCCGAAGAAATCGATTGAGCATCAAGACTTGAAGCAGACAAGTTGCTCGAAACAATTGCGACAGAAGAACTTGAAATTATAGAGGATGAACCGCTCGTTGAACCGGTTGTTCCGCATCCGGAAAGGGTCGCCGCTAAAAGAGCAGTTATAAGTAAACAAACGTTTTTTTTCATAAGATTTCCTCCAGCCTGTAAATTATAAACGTTGAAGAGGCAGATTATTACCTATTATACTCCTGTCATCAGCATATGTAAATAATAGAATTTTATTCAGCAAAAAGGAGAGCCATAAGGCTCTCCTTTTGATTATAGAACTTTTGATAAAAAGTCCTTAAGTCTTGGATTTTTCGGGGAACTAAAAAATTCCTCAGGAGGAGCTTGCTCTACTATATGACCTTCGTCCATAAAGAGAATCCTTGTGGCTACTTCTTTTGCAAAGCCCATCTCGTGGGTTACAACCACCATTGTCATGCCGTCTTGAGCTAATTCTTTCATCAGTTCCAGAACCTCTCCCACCATTTCGGGATCAAGGGCGGAGGTCGGCTCATCAAAGAGCATGACATCAGGATTCATAGCCAGCGCACGGACAATGGCAATACGCTGTTTTTGTCCGCCCGATATCATGGATGGATATTCGTTTGCCTTGTCTGCAAGCCCGATTCTTTCAAGCAGGCGCATGGCGTTTTTCTCTGCATCTTGCTTGGTCTGAAGTTTCAGTTTAATTGGGGCGAGCGTAATGTTTTGAAGAACGGTCAGATGGGGAAAAAGATTAAAGTGCTGAAAAACCATACCCATCTTTTGGCGAAGCTTGTTAATATCACATTTCGGGTCGGTAATATTCACATCCTCAAACCAGACCTCCCCGCCTGTCGGCTGTTCCAACAAGTTGAGACAGCGCAAAAAGGTGCTTTTTCCTGAGCCTGAGGGACCAACGATTACGACTTTTTCACCTTTTTCAATATGTTCGCAAATCCCTTTGAGAACATGGTTCTCTCCAAAGTGCTTGTCCAGATTCTTAACGTCTATCACTTCTTGCCATCCTCCTTTCAAGCTTTTTAAACAGTGCAGAAAGCCCGATTACCATAATAAGATACATGGACGCAATGGACAGATAAGGGAAAAAAGCATCAAAAGTTACGCCTTGGATTCCTTTCGCGGCTTTTGTTAAATCAACAACGGCAACGTATCCAACAACCGAAGTTTCTTTTAAAAGTGCAATAAATTCGTTTCCGATTGCCGGAAGAATATTTTTGATAGCTTGCGGTAAAATAATGCTTTTCATCGTGGCGCCGTTGGTAAGACCAAGCGACCGCCCGGCTTCCATTTGTCCTTTGTCAACCGATAAAATGCCTCCGCGGACAATTTCAGCTACGTAAGCACCCGAATTAAGTCCAAAGATTAGAATGGCAATTGGAACACCATTTTGCACCGAAGTAAAAATAAGTGTATATCCAATCAACAGCTGTACGACAATAGGGGTTCCTCTGATGACGGTAAGATATAGCGACAAAAACTTGTCAACGATTGTCTGAACGATGGTTCCTATCAAGGAGTTGGCTTTTTTTTGAGAGGTATATACCTTTAAAATTGCAACAATTACACCGATTAAAACACCAATAACAGTCGCACCGATAGCAATAATTACTGTGTTAAAAAGACCTTCCAAGAACAGTTCATATCGTGCTTTTTCGATAAAAGTCTTATAAAGTCCATCATAGAACTCATTGAAAAAGTTTAATGGGATAATATTCATAAACGCCTCCCGTTGTACGCCTTTTTTATTACAAAAACGCAGCAGACACCTTTAAAAAAATGTCTGCTGTAACCATCAAAATATTAAGGTGTTCAATTTATTTTTTTGAAGTGTGATTCAAAACATACTCGTCAATTTTTCCTGCTTTTATCAATTTGTCAAGCGTGCTGTTGATAGAATCAAGAAGTTCTTTATTACCCTTTTGAACACAAATCGCATATTCTTCTTCTGTGTTTGAACCATCTGCATAAACCATTTCTATTGCTTGTAATCCCTCGTTGGTTTTAGCAATCGATTCAGCAGGGAGCTTATCAATAACAACTGCGTCAATTCTTCCGGCAATCAAATCTTGCGAAGCAATAATTGCGTCGTCGTATGTTTTCAAAGCCTCGTTGCCTTTTAGCACCCCTTCAGAAATTTCATCATCTAGAATGAGGTTGCCTGTTGTGGCTGTTTGCACACCGACTTTTTTGCCTTTTAAATCTTCAATCGTTTTTACGGTGCTACCTTTTTTTAATATTAAGTATTGTTTTGATTTAACATATTTAGTAGAGAAATCAACTTGCTCTAAACGCTCCGGTTTTACTGTCATTCCTGCTGCACCAAAGGCGCATTTTCCGGATTGAACAGCTCCGATAATAGTCTCAAATTCAACGTCTTTAATTTCAAGTGTAACGCCGATGTCTTTCGCAATTTCGTTTGCGATGTCAACGTCAACACCTGCAACATTACTTCCTTCCCTGTATTCAAAAGGAGGGAATGCAGCATTAGTATACATTACAATTTTCCCGGCTTTTTTAATGTTTTCTAAACTTTGAGGATTTTGCTTGGAACATCCGGCCAATACGCCTACTGCCAAGACAGCGGCTAAAGCCATTGATATTACTTTTTTCATCATAAATTCTCCATTCTATGTATGCCAGTCTTTTTAGGCACATAAAAATATTTTTATAAATGCACAAAGCGACTCTTTGTACATTTTCATACCGTTAAAAATAAAGGATATTCAGCAGGAACTGTATTAAAACCCAGCTGTTTCATCCTTTTTAAACCTATTAATAATTTAACATAATTTTAATGGGTTTGCAATAGCAATATGCAATAAAATTCATAATAATTTATAAATATACATCGTTCATTATTATGCTTCCACAAGGCTTTTCATGTCTTTCGGAAGAGGGCAGGAGATTTCAATCACTTTATTGGTGACGGGATGTGCAAATCGGACCAGAGAACAATGCAGGGCATGGCGGGGAATATCGCACAGACTTCCGCCGTACATTTCATCCCCTGCTAAGGAATGACCTATAAAAGAGAAATGAACTCGGATTTGGTGGGTGCGCCCTGTTTCCAGCAGGATTTTAAGCAAAGTATATTTCTCATTATGTGAGATTACCTGATAATGGGTAACCGCACGTTGCCCGAGGGGGGAAACCTCTCTGGTGATGATACTCTCGCCTTTTCGGGCGATAGGGGCATCAATCGTTCCTTTTGGGTCAGGAAGAACGCCGCAGCAGACTGCGGTATATTCTTTGTAAAGAGTTCCCGATAATTTGGAGGCACACAGACCATTTTTAGCAACCACGC
Source organism: Oscillospiraceae bacterium (assembly GCA_029240015.1). Lineage (GTDB taxonomy): Bacteria > Bacillota > Clostridia > Oscillospirales > Ruminococcaceae > JARBTU01. The sequence continues at coordinate 8,255 of JARBTU010000037.1, forward strand.
AAAGTCCCGTGGTGTCGCGGTCAAGGCGGTTGATTGGGCGGAACATCAATGCCTGATTGGTTTTCTCACAATAGGCCCAAAAAACATTGGCAAGCGTGTCCATCCTGTGCTTGATAGAGGGATGAACAGGCATATTTGCGGGTTTGTCGAATATCATTACATCATCATCTTCATATACAATTGGTGCAAAAAGATCATGGTTGGGAAACGCTTTAGCCTCGTCTTCAAGAATAATCGTCAACACATCTCCTTGGGAGAGTTTGTCTATCATTCGGATATGTTCTCCGTTCAGAGAGATATTTTTGCGGGAGAGCTTTAATTTTCTGATTAATGCGCCCGAAAAGCCTTTTTCTTTTCTCAGAAAATCTTCCACTTTTCGCCCGTGGTCAACAGCGGCGATATGATATTCAAGCGTTCTCATTCGGTGCTCCTTAAAAATTCATAACAATGCCCCAAACAATTGTTTGGGGCATTGTGTCCAATAATCAAAAGCTATTCCTTTAAAGGAATATTATTTCCATCTACGTTAATACTTCCGGTCAAAATCATGATTCCCTCAACAAGGCCCCAAATAGAAGTGACGATTCCACCAAATCCACAGGTCAAAAGAGTAATCAACAGTTGAGCAACTGCTTTGCCTGTATAACCAAGATAAAAATTATGAATACCCAAAGAACCAAGAAGAATTCCTAAAACCCCTGCGGCAATTTTAGACTTTTGCTGGTAGTTTGCAGGAACACCCGGATTTTGATTTAAGTTTGCTCCGCAATAAACACAAACGACAGCATTTGGGTCAACCTGAGCAGCACAGTTTTGGCAATGTGAATGCCCCGAGCCGACCGGCACACCGCAATGGGTGCAAACCGCTGAGTTTTGAAACAGTTCTTTTCCGCAATTCTTGCAGTACATAAAATCACACTTTCTTTTTATAATAAAATAACACCTGCTAAATTATATACATGTTGTTGGCATCATTATATCAAATATTTTGCAGCATGACAAGAAATAATTATTATAAATTAGGCATGCGTTGAATTATAAATGTATTATAGTATAATAAAATTATAAATAATAAGGGGGCAATTAAATGTCGTTAAAAAACAGTTATTTGCAGAGTGTCTATGACACGGTAGTAAAACGAAACGAAGGAGAACAAGAATTTTTACAGGCGATAAAAGAAGTTCTTGAATCTTTTGAAGTTGTTGTGGAAAGGAAACCTTCAATAATCGAAACAGGCGTTATTGACAGGATCGTAGAACCCGAAAGGTTTATTCAATTCAGGGTTTCCTGGGTGGATGACCAAGGCAGAGTCCAGGTTAACAGAGGATTCAGAGTGCAGTTTAATTCTGCAATCGGTCCATACAAAGGAGGACTCCGCTTTCATCCTACCGTTTGCGCATCAGTCATCAAATTCCTCGGTTTTGAACAAGTGTTCAAAAACAGCTTGACCGGGCTTCCCATAGGAGGGGGAAAAGGTGGCTCTGATTTTGATCCGAAAGGGAAATCTGATGGAGAAATTATGCGCTTTTGCCAAAGCTTTATGACCGAGCTTTCAAAGCACATAGGAGCAGATATCGACGTTCCTGCGGGGGATATTGGTGTTGGTGCACGTGAAATCGGGTTTATGTATGGGCAATACAAACGTCTTAAGAATGAGTTCACAGGAGTGCTGACAGGGAAAGGGCTGACATATGGCGGTTCCTTGGTAAGAACGCAAGCAACAGGATATGGGCTTTTGTATTTTACTGAAGAAATGATGAAGCAGATGAAAAACGAAACACTGGCAGGCAAAACAATTGTAATCTCCGGTTCGGGAAATGTCGCAATCCATGCCGCGCAAAAGGCACAGGAACTTGGAGCAAAAGTGATTGCACTTTCCGATTCGCAGGGGTATGTATATGACCAAGATGGCATTAAACTGGATATCGTCCGCCAAATCAAAGAGGTGG
>JARBTU010000263.1 GCA_029240015.1 Oscillospiraceae bacterium
CAAAGCTTATGATTTAAGTCAAAAAAAAGAGCAGCTTATCCTTTATACCTGCTATCCTTTTAATACGCTTGGATTGACTTCTAAACGCTTTTTTGTTTATGCCGACAAAATTTCCGGACCTCAAATTGTTGACTAAGTAATTAGTCGACTATTTGTTTTTTATAACAAAAAGGTTGGTGCAAAATGCATTTTTCTTTTCGTACTGTTTTAAAGCTGATTGGAGCTTTCTTTGCAAGTCTTTTACTGTTTATTCTTGTTTTTCTGGTTTGCACAAGAGCGAGCCTTTTTAATTCTTCTCTTTATTTAAACAATATGGAGAAATCAAGCTATTATGAGAACGTATATTATACTTTGAGTAATGATTTCTCATCATTATCCATTCCGGCAGGGATTCCAGTCAAGGTTTTTACTTTTTACCGACGCTGTCTCTAAAAATCGTGTGGCAAGCGATGTCCACTCCTATTTTAAGTCCAATTTTGACGGAAAGTCTTATGAAATTGATTTGGCTTCCGTTCAACAGGATCTTTACTCTGCTTTTGCAAAATACTCAAAAAGCAAAGGTATATCTGTGGATTCTGATACAGAAACACAGAAAAGTCTTTTGGAACTTTCCACCATCGCAACACAAACTTACCGTGATAACGTTGAATTCCCTTTTTTAAAGGAACTTTCTTCGGTCAAAAAAACCTATGACAAATATTTATTTGTCGCTGCAGGATCTTTATTTCTACTTATTGTGATTATTTGTTTTCTGATATGGCGTTTTGAAAGATGGAAACATCGTGCTATTCGGTATTATTCTTACGCTTTTTTGGGATGCTCCCTATCAGGCATATTTCTTTTTTCTTTCGCTTTGATTGTCCGCCCTTACAAGTCAATTGGCATTGAACCTAAATTTTTATCTGCTTTGATATCAAGCAGCTTAACGAGTTATCTGCTCACTGTGTTGATTACGTTTATTGTTGTGGGAATCTTGACGATTGAATTTTACCCTATCTATAAAAAGCTTTTTAAACAAGTCTCTTAAGTGACAGCAAAGAATATCGGCTGAATAGTCTTCGGACTACTTTTAGCCCCTCATATGATTTTGATTCCGAACTTGGAGGAAACTATGGCAATAAAGAAAAACTTCTCTCATAAAAAAACTTCACCTGATAACTATAAGCGAGCAGTCATTAACGAAAAGACGCTTTTTCAGGTTAAAGAAGCTTATAAAGCGACCCGGACCAACATCATGTTTTCCTTGATACAGCCGGGCTGCAAAACCATTCTTTTTACAAGTGCTTCTCCGGGAGAGGGGAAGTCCACGGTATGTATCAACACCGCGATTACTTTTGCCCAAACCGGTGCGAAAGTTTTGGTTATTGACGGTGACTTAAGAAAGCCAAGGGTTCACAGGCTTCTGAAAGAAAACAACATGCCTGGGTTGACCAACTTGCTTGGCGGCTTCTGTGAGCTGGAATACTCGATCAGAGAATCATCCATTGCAAATCTTCACTTTATTTCGGCAGGATCTATTCCTCCCAATCCGGCGGAACTTCTTGGCTCTGATAAGATGAAGCAATATATTGAACAGCTTCAGGAGAAATATGACTATATTTTTATAGATTCTCCTCCGATCAATGTTGTTTCCGATGCATTAACCGTATCCAGTTATGTTTCGGGCGTTGTATTGGTTTGCCGCCAAAACTATACCACTCATGAGATGCTCCAAAAAGCAACCGAAAGTCTTGAGTTCGTGAAAGCTAAAGTTCTGGGGCTCGTATTAAACGACTCCAGCAATGAGAAAGCGAGAAAATATTCGCTGAAATACACGAATAAAAAGACCAGTTATCAAAACTATACCTATAGCTTGTATTCTGACGACGCGAAATAAGAAAAGGATTGTTGCATTATGACCGACTTTCATTCGCACATCTTGCCTGCAATTGATGATGGCTCTCGTGACATAGATACTTCGATAAAAATGCTGACATCATTGGCTTCTCAAGGGGTTACCCGTGTATTGGCGACCCCTCATTTTTGCTTGTCTCATGGCGAGATTGCCGGTTTCATTGAAAAAAGGGATGCTGCTTATGAACGTCTTTGTCTTAGCATGCAAGGGATATCCTCCCCCACCATTTTAAGAGGTGCTGAAGTGCTGCTCTCTACCGAGCTTTCAGTCCAAGAAGATTTGGACAAGCTTTGTATTGAGGGGACTCACTGTATCCTGCTTGAAATGCCATACAGTAGCTGGAAGCCTTGGATGATTAATGTTGTAGACGAGATTCAAAATCGAGGTTTTTTCCCTATCATGGCACACATTGAAAGATATTTTGGTTTTGATGGTAACAAGGACTTTATTGAAGACTTGTTCTCGTTGGATATTGCAATCCAAATGAACACTGGGTCAATAATCAACCGTGACACTCAAAAATTTGCACTAAGGTTGATTAAGTCGGAGCTTATTGATGTTCTTGGAACCGATACACATAATCTTACAACAAGACCTCCTAATTACACAGATGCATTCAAGATTATCCGCAAAAAACTCGGTGAATCTTATGTACAAAGAATACACCAAAGAGGCAGTGAGATTTTAGGTCTTTAGTTTCTTATTATAGCGATAAAAAAGCAAGGAGAATATTCTCCTTGCTTTTTTTATTGTCAGAAGGCAAATTTTTATTTGTTGAATATG
>JARBTU010000264.1 GCA_029240015.1 Oscillospiraceae bacterium
GATGTTGAGGAACCTAATGGACATTTATTCTTTAAACCTCTACATGTTTCTGAAAATGAGACAACAATCAAGATTCCTGTAATAAATAGATCGTTGTGTAACGGGTGCCGCAAATGTATCGAATTTTGCAAATTTAATGCTCTTGCTTTTATAAAGAATAAGGTCATTGTTTTTGATGAAGTTTGCCATTCCTGCGGAGGATGTATGCTGATTTGTCCGCAAAAAGCTGTAACAGAAAGAGAAAAGGCAATTGGCAAGATACAAAAAGGCAGCTCGGAACAAGTAAAGGTTCTCAGTGGAATTTTAAAAACCGGTGAAGTTTCTGGGGTGCCGATTATTAAAAACTTGTTGAAAGAAATCAAAAACAACAATCAAATTACTATTATTGACTGTCCTCCCGGAAGTGCTTGCATTGTTATGGAGAGCATTAAGGATGCGGATTATTGTGTGCTTGTTGCAGAGCCCACTGCTTTCGGTGTTCATAATTTAAATATGGTTTATGAACTGGTTACTTTGTTTCATAAGCCTTACGGGGTAGTTCTTAATAAGTGTTTAGATGGAGAAAACCCAGCAGAAATCTTTTGCAAAGAAAAAGGAATTACGATACTCGGTAAGATTCCTTTTGAAACCGAGATTAGTACATTAAACTCCAATGCAAAAATTGCAGTAAGGGAAAAAGAAAAATACCATACACTTTTCTCTGTCATGCTGCAAAACGTGATGAAGGAGGTGCAGCATGAAACAACTGTTAATCCTTAGCGGCAAAGGCGGCACGGGTAAAACTACGGTCGCCGGTGCTTTTATTTATCTTTCCAAGGCAAAAGCCTATGCCGACTGCGACGTGGATGCACCCAACCTTCATCTGATTTTAAAGCAAAATGAAACTCCAAAAAAGTCCGACTTCTTTGGTATGCCCAAAGCAAAAATCAATACCGATTTATGCATTCATTGCGGAAAATGCATCCAAAACTGCCGGTTTGATGCTATATCATTGAATATATTCTATGAAGTGGATGCCTTCGCCTGTGAGGGATGTGGTGTTTGCGAAGCTGTGTGCCCTTCCGGTGCTGTTTCTCTATATCCGACAGTTGCAGGTGAGCTTATGCTGTACACCAATGATAATACGGTCTTTTCTACCGCACAGTTGAAAATGGGCAGCGGTACATCAGGAAAGCTGGTTACCGAAGTAAAAAAGCAGATGAAAGCTGCCGTGGATAATGCGGATTTTGCAGTAATTGACGGTTCGCCCGGCACAGGTTGTCCGGTAATTGCCTCTATGAGCAGCGCCAGTATGGTGTTGATTGTCGCAGAGCCTTCATTGTCTGGAATTAGCGATATGGAACGAATTATTAAAACAGCACATGTTTTTGGTACAAGGATAGCTATTTGCATCAATAAATATGACACCAACCTTGGAAATTCCGAAAGGATTGTTGCCTTCTGCAAAGCAAACAATATTCCGTTTACAGGTAAAATACCGTTTGACAGAGGTGCGGTTAAAGCTATCAACAATGGAAAGAGTATCGTGGAAATAGATTGTGCATCAGGACGTGCGGTAAAAGAGGTTTATAAAACTACAAGGGATTTACTGTTCGGTGCACAAATCGGAGGTGTTGTATGATTATTAGGGCATTAGCGGAAAACACCAGCATTTCGGAAAAGTACGGTTCGGAGCACGGATTGAGCCTGTATATAGAAACCAACAAGCACAAGCTGCTTTTTGATACCGGCAGAAGCGGATTATTTATTGAAAATGCCGAAAAAATGGGCATTGACTTATCCGTAGTTGATACCGCATTTATCTCCCACGGACATTATGACCATGGCGGCGGTCTTTCGTCGTTTTTAAAAATTAATCAAAAATCAGCTGTCTATATCCATGAAAGAGCCTTTGGGGAGTATTATTCTAAGCGACCCGCCGGACCCACCTATATCGGATTGGATAAAGATTTACAGGATAATGAACGTATTGTTTTTACAAAGGATTACTTGCAAATTGATGATGAACTTTCTCTTTTTTCTGGTATACAGAATAAGGAACTGCCCTCTCATTCAAACAAAGCACTGCTGATGAAAAAAAAAGATGATTTTATAGAAGATACCTTTGTACATGAGCAGAATTTAATTATTAGTGAAAATGGCAAAACAGTATTGATCGCCGGCTGTGCGCACAACGGCATTGTTAATATCGCTGAACGCTTTTTTGAAATAACCGGACAGTATGCAGATGTTGTTATCGGCGGGTTTCATCTGTTTAATTAAAGCAATTGGCGAAAGATTAAAAAATGTAAGATCACAATACTATACCTGCCACTGCACCGGGCTTGTGGCATACAAGCAATTGCAAGAAGTTTTAGACAACCAAATAAATTATTTAGCAACAGGCAGTGTTATTCAAATATAAATAATTATTAAGGAGTAGAGAATGAGTAAAACTAACAAAAAACAAGCGATTATGAAATCATGTCTTCAGCCGATGCCTAAAGTACTCGTTTCCTGTAGAGGATTAGACGGAGAAGATAACGTTCTTGCGGTAGGTTATTGCGGAAATTGCAGTTACGATCCGCCAATGGTGATGGTGGGAATTGTTCCATCCCGATATTCTTATAAAATGATTAAGGAATCGGGTTGCTTTGTAGTGAATTTGGTTGGCAAGGAATACAAAGAAACCTTTGATTATTTAGGTAGTCATAGTAAACGTGATGAAGATAAAATTAAAATAGCAAATGTCAAGCTCAGCGACGGACTTCGGGTCAATGCACCTATTATGGATGACTGCCCTGTTAATATTGAATGCACGGTCGTTGATTCAATATTAACAGGCTCACATGAAATGTTTATTGGCAAAATTGAATATGTTCATGCCAATGAACAAATAGTTGACAATAACGGTAATATTAATTTTTCTAATATTAACTTTATTTAATGACGTATAGTGTTGTTATTATATAGAACTATATTTTAAAGGAGTAAAACACAATGAGTGAAAATTGCAGTCATGACTGTGGAAGCTGTGGCGAAGAATGCAGCGAAAGAGAAAAAACAAGTCTTTTAGAGAAGCCGCATGAGCTTAGCAACATCAAAAAGGTAATCGGTATCGTCAGCGGTAAGGGTGGCGTTGGAAAATCCCTTGTCACCTCCATGCTTGCCGTGTTGATGAATAGAAACGGCTTAAAGACAGCAATCCTTGATGCCGATATCACAGGTCCATCCATACCAAAGTCATTTGGCCTAAAGAAAAAAGCAGAAGGAAGCGATATGGGACTTTTCCCGGTTAAAAGCAAAACCGGTATTGAAGTTATGTCACTTAATCTACTTTTGGAAAATGAGACAGACCCGGTTGTATGGAGAGGCCCAATTATTGCAGGAACTGTAAAGCAGTTCTGGACAGATGTTATTTGGGGTGATATCGACTATATGTTTATAGATATGCCTCCAGGAACAGGTGATGTGTCGCTGACCGTGTTTCAATCTATCCCTGTTGACGGTATTATCATTGTAACTTCACCGCAAGAACTCGTGTCAATGATTGTAACAAAGGCAGTTAACATGGCAAAAATGATGAATATCCCGATTCTCGGGCTTGTTGAAAATATGAGTTTTGTAAAATGCCCTGACTGCGGCAAAGAAATAAAGGTATTTGGCGAAAGTCACATTAATGATATTGCAGAGAAGTATAATATAAAGTCAGTTGCCAGATTGCCGATCGACCCTGCTATTGCCAAAGCCTGTGACAGTGGTTTGATCGAACTTTTCGAGGGTGACTGGTTAAATAATATGACAGAATCAATTGAGAATACAGAAATCAGGTGATCATTTGAGTACACATTCAAAAAGAGCTAACGAATTGTTCAAGCAAGGATATAACTGTTCACAAGCTGTCTTTGCCGCCTTTTGTGATGAAACAGGCATAGATTTTGAAACCGCATTAAAAATATCCTCATCTTTTGGCGGAGGTATGGGCAGACTTCGTGAGGTATGCGGAACTGTCAGTGGAATGTTTATGGTTG
>JARBTU010000038.1 GCA_029240015.1 Oscillospiraceae bacterium
TCAGAGCTTGATGGATCAGAAGATACTGGAGCAACGTCTACATTGAAAACATCAATTTGTTCAACGATAAATTGGAAACCAGTAGTAGCATCACCAGCGCCGCCTTTTAGACGATTTTCAATCTTAATTTGTGCAGATTCAGCAGCGGAATTGTAATATGCAGGGGCAATTTTTTGGTAAACTGTGATTGGTTGACCTGCGCCAGCTTCAGCAATTAATGCTTTGATTTGAGCTGCAGTATACTCTACTGTAGAGTCTCCGTTATCACCAGCTAGAGCGGTGCCAGCAGCATCAAACGATCTTGCTTTTCCGTCAACAGCAAGAACAACAGCATCATCAGCTTCGTTACCTGTACGGCTAACTGTTAGTTTTACTGCTACTGTAAAAGTTTTAGGACCAGAAGCGTCAAGAAGATCAGTTTCAGCTCCCCATAGTTGGTGTCCTGTGTCACCAGCGGTGATAGCTCTTTTGCCATCTATGTTTTGACCGCTGCCGCCTTTTGTTACGATTGTTGCAGCATCAAAAGTTGCAACAGGTGTTGCAGCCTCTGCTGCGCTTGCCATTATTCCACTTGCAGTAAGAGCAAGTGCTGAAGCAACTAGAGTTGCCCCGATTTTTTTAAAATTCATTGAGAAATGCCTCCTTAGTTAATGTTTTACTATTATTATACCACATAATAATAATTTTGCAATATCTGTTTAAAAATTTTTTGACGAATCAGAATATTTGTGAGAATTACATAAAACGAAATGAAAAAATATAAAGATCAAACAAATAATTTAAAGTTAAAGTAAAAAAAAGACAAGCATTTTTGTTGTATTATGCTTTTTTCTATTCTAACCTCCTTCCGACAATTTGATTATATTACTTTTAGCATTACTTTTCAATAGCGATTTTATGCCAAAATAACAGCACTATTTAAACAATAAAGTAAAATATTAACAATTACCTACTTTGTATGCTTGTTTCCGATATCGGTCCGATAGTGCATTCCGTCAAAGGAGATTTTTTTAACAGAGCTATAGGAAGATAACAATGCCTCGCTCAGCGTTTTCGCTGTTGCAGTAACACCCAAAACTCTTCCTCCGGCGGTAAAAAAGCCTTTTTCAAACTTTGTTCCCGCATGATAAACAGTTGCACCGTCAATCTGACCATTCTCATCAAGACCTTTGATTTCGATTCCTGTCTGATAGCTTTTTGGATAACCCCCTGATGCCATGACAACACAAGCAGCAGCTTCGTTTTTCCATTCAATATTGATTTGTTCAAGTTTTTCATCATAAATCGCATTAAAAATTTGAAACAAATCGGTTTTTAATAAAGGTAAAACCACTTGAGTTTCAGGATCACCAAATCGACAGTTATATTCAATCACCTTTGGTCCATTCGATGTTAACATAAGACCAAAGTATAGACAGCCTTTGAATTTACGGTTTTCCTGATTCATTGCGTTCATGGTTGGGATAAAGATCGTTTCCATACAAATAGATTCCGTTTCCTTATTATAAAAAGGATTCGGCGCGATCGTTCCCATTCCGCCGGTGTTGGGACCTTTGTCATCGTCAAAGACACGCTTGTGATCCATGGAGGATATCATTGGCTTTACAACATTTCCGTCTGTGAAAGCAAGAACGCTGACTTCAGGACCTGTTAAAAATTCTTCCACAACAATTTGATTTCCGCTTTCGCCAAAAATTTTATCTTCCATAATGGAATCAACGGCCTGCTTTGCTTCTTCAAATGTTTGTGCAATCACAACGCCTTTACCCAGAGCGAGACCGTCCGCTTTGATAACGGTTGGGAAGCTGTTTTCGGACTCTATATAATGAATAGCGTCTGAAGCTTTGTCAAAGACCTCATATTTTGCGGTAGGAATATGATATTTTTTCATCAGATCTTTTGAAAAGACTTTGCTTCCTTCAATAATGGCAGCAGCTTTGTTCGGACCAAAGGTTTTGATTCCTTCTGCCTCGAAAGCATCTACCATTCCAAGTACAAGGGGGTCATCAGGAGCAACCACCACAAAGTCGATATCTTTCTTTTTAGCAAAAGCTATCATAGACTCAATATCGCACGCTTTAATGTCATGACATTCAGCGTCTTTGGAGATTCCGCCGTTGCCCGGACAGCAATACAGTTTTTGAGCCGAAGGACTTTCTTTAAGCTTTTTGATGATGGCATGCTCACGACCGCCGCCGCCGACTACTAATATATTCATAAAATTCTCCTTATCAATACGATTAGTGGTGGAACAGGCGGATGCCTGTAAACGCCATTGCAATGTCATATTTATTGCAGGTATCGATTACATTATCGTCACGAATCGAACCGCCCGGCTGGGCAATATATTTTACTCCGCTTCGTTTGGCACGCTCGATGTTGTCACCGAACGGGAAGAATGCATCTGAGCCTAAGCAAACATCAGTCAATGTATCAAGCCATGCTCTTTTTTCTTCACGGGTAAGAGGTTCCGGCTTTTGTGAAAAAACACGTTCCCATTCACCATCCGCCAACACGTCCATATAATCGTCGGAGATGTAAACATCAATGTTGTTATCACGATCCGGTCGGCCGATTCCCTCTTTAAACTGCAAATTTAAAACTTTTGGATGCTGACGTAAGAACCAGATGTCGGCTTTGTTTCCTGCTAAACGGGTGCAATGGATTCTGGATTGCTGACCTGCGCCGATTCCAATCGCTTGACCGTCTTTTACATAACAGACCGAATTGGATTGCGTATATTTTAAGGTAATTAAAGAAATAACAAGATCACGTTTTTTGTCATCAGGAATGTTTTTATTGTTGGTAATGACGTCTTTGAGCAATTCATTGCTGATTTTGAGTTCATTTCGTCCCTGTTCAAAGGTGATGCCAAAAACATCCTTGTGTTCAATAGGGGAAGGGGTATAGTTTTCATCGATTTTTACAACGTTATAGCTGCCCTTGCGTTTGGATTTTAATATTTCCAATGCTTTATCAGTGTACCCAGGAGCAATGATACCGTCCGAAACTTCACGTGCAATTAATGTCGCGGTTTGTTCGTCGCAAACGTCTGACAGCGCGATGAAATCCCCGTAAGAGGACATTCTGTCCGCTCCTCTCGCTTTTGCATAGGCACAAGCAAGCGGGGAGAGTTCCAAATCATCCACAAAATAGATTTTTTTGAGGGTATCGGAAAGAGGAGTGCCAACGGCGGCTCCTGCAGGACTGACATGCTTAAAAGAAGTGGCGGCAGGAAGTCCTGTAGCAGATTTGAGTTCTTTCACCAACTGCCAGCTGTTGAGTGCGTCCAGAAAGTTGATGAAGCCGGGCTTTGCGTTTAAGATTTCGATTGGAAGCTCGCCGTCTTTCATAAAAATGCGGGACGGCGTTTGGTTTGGATTACATCCATATTTTAAAGAAAGTTCTTTTGACATGATGATTTCCTCCGAGACTTACTTGTTTTTGTTGATAATACGGGTGGAAACTTCGCCTGTTTCTATATTTACAAACCGCGTAAACAGTGAAACTTTATTGTCTTCGTTCAAGCTTTCCCAAATCGTATCGGTAAAGCTGTCGATGTCGCCCTCGATTGTAACCAGTTTTGGCTCTCCTTCAAAGGATGGGATTGGGTCTCCGTCGCAGCGGTATGTATGGATAAAATGCCCTTGTCCGTCAAGCGGATGAGAATATTCGTAGAAAAAACGTCTGGTCGAATGTTCATTGCCTTCCGCGCTTTTAAGGATAGAAAGCTTATAGTCAAAACCGTGCAGGATACCCGAAATTCTTGGGGTAAAGTTTGGCGCATCTGGTTCAAATGTCCTGCTTCTTAAGGCATCTTCAAAACTTCCGCCATTGAGCAAAAACTCGGAAACAGTGCTGGTTTGGTCACCGTTTGTCACAATAGTATGGACGTTTGTCACATGGACAGGAGCATAGATAATTAGAGACGGATCTACAAGCTTTTGGGGGTCAAAGGCTTTGGTCATGATTCCCTCGCCTTCTTCAACAAAGATACGATTTCGGCTGTTCTCGCTTCGTCCCATAATAAAGTAGGCGATAACAGCATGCTTGCCGTCAGCGCTTTTGCCAAGAATAATTCCGCGTCCCGGATAAGCATTGCTTTGTAGTTCCTGCGCAATATCAAAAGGTTTCATCAATTTACTCCTTTATATAAGCTTTGTTGTCTTTAATTTCAATCTTGTCCTGACAAAAGAGAGAAACTGCTTTGGGAAGAATCACCCACTCCGCTTGCTGCATGACGCGTTTTTGCAAAATCTCAGGGGTATCTCCGTTTTTGATGTCCACACTTTTTTGAAGGATAATAGGACCTGCATCGGCGTGCTCATTCACAAAATGAACCGTTGCCCCTGTCAGTTTGACGCCATAGTCAAGAGCGGCCTGATGCACACGCAGTCCGTAAAATCCCTTGCCCGAAAAGCTGGGAATCAAAGCAGGATGGACGTTGATGATTTTATATTCGTACTTCTTTGTGACTTTCTCGCCTAAAATATACATGAACCCGGCAAGAACAATTAAGTCTGCATTTGCGTTTTGGAGCGCAAAAAGGATTGCGTCATCAAAATCATAGGAAGAACCGTATCTTTTCCTGTCTACGACGGAGGTTGGAATGTTTGCTTTTGCCGCGCGTTCCAGCGCGTACGCACCCGGCTTGGAGGAAATAACACGGCAGATTTTTCCACCGATGATCTCTCCGCGCTCCTGCGCGTCTATAAGCGCCTGAAGATTGGTTCCGCCGCCCGAAACCAAAACGGCAACGTTTAGCATATCGTCACCCCGTCAGAGCCTTCGATGAGTTCACCCATTATGTAAGCGGTCTCACCGCAGGATGTTAAAATATCAACTGTTTTTTGTGCATCGTTTTTATCCACAACTACACACATGCCAACACCCATATTAAAAGTATTAAACATGTCTCGCTCAGGGATATTGCCTTTTTTTGCAATCAGGTCAAAAATAGGAAGAATTTTTACGCTGTTTCGGTCAATTTTGGCAGTAATATTCTCAGGTAAGCTCCTTGGAATATTTTCATAGAATCCGCCGCCCGTAATATGGGAGATGCTTTTTACTTTCACTTTGCTGAGCAGTTCGAGAATTGGTTTTACATAAATCCTGGTCGGAGTAAGAAGAGCTTCTCCAAGAGTCATGCCAAGTTCGTCATAAGTCTTTGCAAGGTCTGCGGATTCCACATCAAACACTTTTCTTACCAAAGAGAATCCGTTGGAATGAACGCCGCTGGATGAAATGGCAATCACGACATCGCCCGCTTTTTGGGTTGTTGGGTCAAGGATTTTATCTTTGTCTACCACGCCAACCGAGAATCCCGCAAGGTCATATTCGTTCACAGGATAAAATCCCGGCATTTCCGCGGTTTCTCCGCCAACAAGGGAACATCCCGCCTGAACACAGCCCTCCGCAATTCCCGAAACGATTTTGGCAACTTTTTCTGGGAAGTTTTTGCCCACGGCAACGTAATCAAGAAAAAACAATGGTTTTGCACCGCAGCAAATTATATCATTGACGCACATCGCAACGCAGTCGATACCGACTGTATCATGCTTGTCCATCAGAAAAGCAAGCTTTAATTTGGTGCCGACACCGTCTGTTCCGGAAACTAAGACAGGCTTTGTGATACCAGTCAAATCCAGTTCAAACAAGCCGCCGAAACCGCCTAGACCCGACAAAACGCCGGAGGTCATGGTTCTTGCAACGTGGCTTTTCATCAGTTCAACGGCTTTATATCCTGCGGTTACGTCGACCCCCGCCTCTTTATAGCTATCGCTAAAACTCTTCATCTGAGGGAACCTCCATATAATTTATAGGTTTATTTACACACCCAATCAAAACTAGCTTTTGGCAGACTGCAATTGGGCTTCGCTGATTTTATATTCAAATTTGTCTTTTTGCATATCGTTTGGTGTTTCAACAGGATAGCTGCCAGTGAAGCACCCGTCGCAAAAACCACACTGGGTATTTTCGGCTATCTTGTTCACACTGTCAACGCTTAAATATCCAAGTGAGTCTACGCCGATGCTTTTTGCTATTTCATCCAAGGACATCTGACAGGCAATAAGATTGTCTCTGCTGTCAATATCTGTTCCAAAATAACATGGATGTACGAAAGGCGGGGAGGAGATTCTCATGTGTACTTCGGTAGCACCCGCTTCTCTCAAAAGGCGAACAATTCTGGCGCTCGTGGTCCCGCGGACAATCGAGTCGTCGATTAATACTACCCGCTTCCCGTGGACGGTCGCTTTAACAGCGTTCAGCTTGATTTTAACAGCGTCTTCACGTTGACCTTGACTTGGCTGAATAAACGTCCTTCCGACATAACGGTTTTTGATAAATCCAACACCGTAAGGAATGCCCGATTGTTGGGCAAATCCAAGTGCGGCGTCAAGCCCCGAATCGGGAACACCGATAACCACATCCGCCTGAACAGGGTGCTCGAGTGATAAGAATGCGCCTGCACGAATTCGTGCACGGTGGACGCTGGCCCCTTCAATCACGCTGTCTGGTCGGGCGAAATAAACAAACTCAAACACGCAAAGATTTCCTTTGTTGCCGCAGTGCGTCAAGATGCTTTTAACACCGTCTTCGCTCACAACCACGATTTCACCCGGTTTTAAGTCGCGGATGTACTCGGCACTGATGGTTTCTAGGGCGCAGGTTTCGGATGCAAAAACAATGGCTCCGTCAGGCGTTTTGCCCATGCAAAGGGGTCTGAACCCGAACGGGTCACGAGCAGCAATAAGTTTTTTGGGAGACATAACCACAAGGCAATAAGCGCCTTTTATTTCGTACATCGACTGTTCCAATGCTTCTTCAATTGATCCTGTATTCAGACGATTTTGAGTGATGGAATAGGCAATGACTTCCGTGTCGTTGGTGGTGTGAAAAATAGCACCGTTCAGTTCAAATTTCTCTCTTAACTGGCGGGCGTTCACAAGGTTTCCGTTATGGGCAAGCGCCATCGGACCCTTCACATGGCGGATTACAAGCGGTTGGGCATTGTTGCGGCTTTGTTTTCCTGTGGTGGAATAACGAACATGGCCGATGGCAATGCTTCCTTCACCGAGTTTGGCAAGGGTATCCCGATTAAATACGTCGGGAACAAGACCAATGTCTTTGTGTGAACTGAACACGCCGTCGTCGTTTACGGCGATTCCGCAACTTTCCTGACCGCGGTGCTGCAATGCATAAAGTGCAAAATAGGTAGATTGTGCGACATTTGATGTGGCGTTTTCATAAATACCAAAAACACCGCATTCTTCGTGGAGCTTGTCAAGCATTAGCTATTTCCTCCGTTTTATTCCCCAAGCAAACGTTTCATAATTTCTTTGTATGCGTCTTCTTCTCCGCCCAAATCTCTGCGGAAACGGTCTTTGTCCAATTTTTCGCCGGTAACGGTATCCCAGAAGCGGCAGGTGTCAGGGGAGATTTCATCCGCCAGAATAATGGTTCCGTCAGTAGTTTTTCCAAACTCGAGTTTGAAGTCGATAAGTTCAATGTTCAAATCTTTTAAGTATGCACTCAAAACCTCGTTCACTTTAAAGGAGTATTTTGCAATTAAATCAAGTTCTTCCTGCGTGGCAAGGTCAAGAGCAAAAATGTGGTAATCGTTAATCATCGGATCACCAAGCTCATCGTCTTTATAGCAGTATTCAAGGACAGTTTGCTTCATTTTGGTACCCTCAGGAAGTCCGAGACGTTTTGAAAGGGAACCTGCGGCAATGTTGCGAACGATTACTTCGAGTGGAACGATGGTTACTTTTTTTACGATGGTTTCACGGTCTGAAATTTCTTCAACCAAATGAGTAGGAACGCCGTTTTTCTCTAAAAGCTTCATTAAATGATTGGTAACACGATTGTTGATGATTCCCTTTTGGTTGATGGTTCCTTTTTTCTCACCATTGAATGCAGTGGCATCATCTTTATAATCCACGATGAACAGTTCCGGATCTGATGTCGCATAAACTTTTTTTGCTTTACCTTCATATACTTGCTGTAGCTTTTCCATTAAAAATTCCTCCATGTATTAAATATGTTATATGTTTTCAATTTCAGCTTGAAGTTTTTTGTCTTTTTGGAGCACTTCTTCTTTCATAGAAGTTTTCATATCCAAGAGCTTGTCCGAAATATTTTTTTCATACACGCCAAGAATCTGTGCGGCAAGGATGGCGGCATTGTCGGCGCCGTCTATCGCTACTGTCCCAACCGGAATGCCTTTTGGCATTTGAACGGTGGCTAAAAGTGCATCGAGGCCGTCTAATGTTGAAGATTTAATCGGAATACCAATAACAGGCAAAGTGGTATGCGCCGCCAGTACACCTGCAAGATGCGCCGCTTTTCCCGCAGCTGCAATAATTACCCCAAAACCGCTGCTTTTTGCATTCGATGCAAAGGAACAGGCTTCCTCAGGAGTGCGGTGCGCAGACATTACATGAACTTCCACTTGGATTCCAAACGATTTTAATGTGGTAATGGCGCCTTTTACTACTGCTAAATCACTGTCACTGCCCATTACGACAGCAACTTTTTTGCAATTTTCCATCAATTTTAACCTCCAGAAAAGATGATTTATAATGTTTTTTAAATGGCAAATAAAAAACAAAGAAGTTGCAATCAAAAAACAAAACAAGCTGCGGCTTACAGCCACAGCTTGCTAAAATATCTTTTATCGTATTTTTTGTTTGCAACTATTTTGGGTGCAGGAGATGATGCTTATCAAGTTTTCGCAAAAATGCCCGCAACTATCCATAAGCGCGTTTATTTTGTCCAAAAAATTCAGATTGCGAAAATAAGACATCATTCATACCACCCCATTGTAATTAAGAGTCTATATGCTCATTGTAAAGCAAAACAGAATAAAATTCAACCGATAATATGAAACAAACTATCTTCGTATTAGATGGTTTAATTGTTCATTTCTTACAATATGCAAAAATGGAGGGGGTTAAAACCTTGCTCTTTTTTTATAACGTCCGTCTGAACGGTCACGCTTTTTAAACTGGCGGTAATCTTTGCCGTCATCGCTTCTTGGTGGTCTGGAATCTTTGGTTTTAACCAAAACCGCATTGGTGATGACACCGTTGATTTTGCAGTTCTTCATCGATTCGATCACGTGGTCTGTTTCGCTTTCCGGAACAGATACAACCGAATTGTCATCAAAAATCTCAATCTTTCCGATTTCTTTCCCTGAAAGTCTTGTTTTTTCCGTAATAGCCCCCACAATATGATTTGGAGCGATTCGATGGTCGCGTCCTCCACTGATGGAGATTTTTTGGAATCTTCCGCCCGATGAGATAGGACGAGGCTTTTCAGCAACCTTTATTTCTTCAATATCGGTTTCTGCTTTTCCAAAATGCATCTCCAAAACCGCTAATGCAATTGTTTTGGTATCAATTCCTTTTTCAATCAACGAATTAACAAGCTGTTCATGGGAGAATTCAGCAGTATTTTCAATCGCTTCTTCCACTGAGGAAAGGTTCAGCAAATATTGCTGAGACTGAATGTCCTGAGAGTTCGGAAGTTTTTGAAGAACAATTTTGGATTTAACCATTCTTCCGATGGTTAAAAGTTCACCGACTTGACGGCGTCCGCTGCAAATTGTGATTGCTTTGCCCGACTTGCCTGCTCTTCCGGTTCTTCCGATACGGTGAACATAATATTCATAGTTCTGTGGGATATCATAGTTAATGACATAATCGATATCGTTTACATCGATTCCTCTGGCGGCAACGTCGGTCGCGACAAGGATGGAGGTTTGTCCGTGTTTAAACGATTCCATTACCTTGGTGCGCTGAGATTGTTTCATATCTCCGTGAAGTCCTTCCACAAAAAAGCCGCTCTTGTTTAAATAGGCAGTAATCTCGTCCACCATTTTTTTGGTATTACAGAAAATAACGGACAATTTCGGGTTGTGATATTTTAAAATCAAATTCAAAGCATCCATTTTTCGTCCCATCGGAACTTCATAATAGGTTTGCTCGATTTTTTCCACCGTAGCTTGCTCTTTATTGACTTCAATCAACTGTGGTTCTCTCTGATATTCTTTGGTGTGCTGTAAAATAGGCGGCGGCATGGTTGCCGAAAAAAGAATGGTCTGCCTGTTTTCAGGTGTATCTTTAAGGATGGTTTC
>JARBTU010000039.1 GCA_029240015.1 Oscillospiraceae bacterium
GCTTTTTATTAATTTTTTTATTCATAATCAGCATTTTTTCCGGCTGTATGCCTTTGAATGAAGATACTTCGAGTGAAGCCAATAATCAGGATGAGAAAGTAACTATAAATATTTTTCAGTATAACACAGACATTGCCAAAGGATTAAGGGATGTTTCAAAAGAATACATGAATAAGCATAAAAATATTAAAATTAATATCGAAACAGTTAGTGGCCAAGATGATTACAACATGGCCCTTAGAACAAAAATGCAATCCAAGAATGAACCTGTTATTTTTAATATTCATAGCCCCAAAGACGTGGAAGAATGGAGTTCAGATCTTGAAGACTTATCTGATCAATCATGGGTAGACAAATCCTATCCTGAAACTCTTACATCTGTTAAATCACAAAATAAAATATATGGTATGCCTATGGCTATTGAAGGCTTTGGTCTGATTTATAATAAAAAAATTTTTGATGCATGCGAAATTAAAGGAGAGCAAATAAGTACATTCAGTGAACTGAAAAAGGCGGTTAAAACCATCAACGATAAAATTATAGACGGATCTTTAAATAAAAACTTTCCAAATCTAACTGCCGTTTTTGAATTTCCCGCCAAAGAAAAGGATTGGTTTGGGCTTTATGCTGCAGATCTTGCGTTATCAAAGGAATTTTCTTCCCCCATTGATGCATATAAATCCAATAAACTTGAATTCAGATATGCCCAAAATCTTAAAAACCTTATTGATCTTCAGGTAGATTATTCAGAAAGCGGGAAAAAACGTTCCAAGCTCAACACGGTGGATTATATTCATCAATTAGAAAAAGGGATGGCAATTGAAAGAATAGCAATTATCCTTCAGGGGGATTGGATTTTTCAAAACATTCAGTTAATTGATCCAAATGTCGCGACAAATCTTCGAATTATTCCTGCGCCTATCACCGATGAGGGACAAGAAGATTCTCTTCCTATCGGTGTTCCTATGTATTGGGCTATTAATAAGAACAGTAAAGATGCTGAAAAAAAAGCCGCTAAAAAATTTTTAGACTGGCTATATACCTGTAATGGAGAAAAAGATATTATTGAAGAAAAATTTTCACTTACTCCGCCTTTTTCAAAATACGTTAACATTCAATCCCTCAATCCACTTGCAAAAACAATTAAGGAATACGCGGAAAAAGGAAAAATCTTTTCGTGTACTTCTCCTTCAATGCCGCAGAATTGGATTGAGGATGTGGTAGGTACTGACCTTCAAAACTATTTAACTGAAAAAGAAACCTGGGAAAAACTAATTTCCAATGCAAAAACAGGATGGCAAAAAAACAAAAAAGATGAATAATCAGACCTCGGACAGCGCACCGATTATATCGACCTTTAAACTGCTTGCGATTTTATATAGAAGGCAGTTTAAAGGCTTGTTGTATCAAAAATATTATTATTATTAATTTGTTAACAACTAATTTAACAAATTGACAATGAAATTATATTTGTAATAGGGTAGAATATAATCTATATTAAAATTATGCGAGGTGTGACTTCTTTTTGTTTGGATATGTAAAACCCTTTAAACCTGATTTGCGAATGAGTGAATTTGAAACTTACCAATCCGTTTATTGCGGACTCTGTAAACAATTAGGGGAGGTTTTTGGTCCTTTTGCGAAATTTACACTGAGTTATGATTTTACTTTTGTTGCTGTTTTGTCACTGGCTCTTTCAAAAGAATGCCAAGGATTTAAAAAATCCGTCTGCGCGGCTAATCCTCTTAAAAAAAAGACTTGCTTAAAGCCCTGTGACGACCTGACTTTTTCTGCAAGTGCTGCAATGATTATGTTTTATTATAAGCTTTTGGACAATATTCAGGACAACGGCGTTTTTAGTAAACTGGGATGTTATATGCTTCTTCCCTTTGCCAAAATTGCCAGACGAAAATCAATTCGTCTATATCCCAAAATGGATATATTTATCGGGGAGTCTATGACCAAGCAGATTGGCATTGAAAAATCTGATAATCCAAGCATTGATTTGGCTGCAGACCCAACAGCCACCGCCTTGGCAAAGTTATGTGAGATGATGTCTGACGAACCAACTACTAAAAGAATTCTGAACCGATTTGGGTATCTTTTGGGCAAGTGGGTTTATCTTATTGACGCATTGGATGATTTTGAACAGGACTTAAAAGACCACGGGTTTAACCCTTACGCTAAAAAACTTGAAATAAGCGAATTTAATGAAGAAAACTATGAAATTGTTAAAAGCTATGCCGAACAGATTTTAAATCTTACCGTGACGGAATTGGCAAACGCTTATGAGCTTTTGAAACTAAACCGATATAAGGAGATCCTCGATAACGTGATTTATCTGGGACTTAAAAATACACAAAAACAACTTTTATCCGACAAAGAGGAGAATGAACCATTATGAATGACCCTTACAAGGTACTTGGTGTTGCTTACAATGCTACGGATGAGCAGATCAAAGAAGCTTATCGCGAACTTGCAAAGAAATATCACCCTGATAATTATGCTGACAGCCCTCTGTCCGACGTTGCCAACGAAAAGATGCAGGAAATCAACGCTGCATTTGATGAAATAATGAATACTCGGCGCGGCCAAGGTTCACAGCAGACTAATCAAGGTTATTCCGCTAACCAAGGAGGCCAATCCAACTCTAACTTTGCTGACATCCGACGAATGATACAAAACAACCGTTTGGTGGAAGCAGAGGAACTTCTGGACGGAACTCCTGTAAGTGCCCGCGATGCAGAGTGGTACTTTTTAAAAGGTAGCGTATTCTTTTCGCGCGGTTGGCTGGATGACGCCACCAACCACTTTGCAACCGCGTGCAGAATGAACCCTCATAACGCTGAATACCGCGCTGCTTTAAACCGTATGAACTGGCAGAAACAAGGAAACTTCAGTGCCGGACCAAACGGACCTTACCGAACTCCTTACGGAAACGGAAACCGCAGCGGATGCTCGGGGTGCGATATGTGTTCAGGTCTTATCTGTGCCGATTGCTGCTGTGAATGTATGGGCGGTGACTTGATTTCTTGTTGTTAATAGGAGGGTTTGTGTGAAAAAAAGCTATAAAGTTTCTATTGGTGGAACCGTCGCTTCTTTAAGCTTATTGCTCATGTTTTTAACAAGTATCTTCCCTTTTGCCAATTATGCACTTCCTGCAATAGCGGGATTGCTACTGATTGTCATTGTTGTTGAAATCAATAAAAAATATGCTTTGGTTGTTTATCTTGCAGTTTCCCTTTTATCTGTGGTCATTGTTCCTATGAAGGAACCGGCTTTTTTGTACGCTGCGTTTTTTGGTTATTATGCTATTCTCAAGTCCGTTCTGGAACAGCTTAAAAACAGAGCCGTAGAATGGACATTAAAGCTTTTAGTGTTCAACGTATCCATGGCTTCCGTATATTTACTAATGATTTATTTATTCAGGATCTCAGAAGTGATCAACGATTTTAATGATACAGCAAAATATTCTCTGGTTGTTTTCTGGATTGCCGCCAACGGTGTTTTCATCGTTTATGACATTGCATTATCAAGAATGATTGGAACGTATATTAACTGGTTCAGACCAAAATACCTAAAAAAATTTCATTAGACTCAACTTCTACACATCTTTTCCACCGGGAATAAAAGATGTGTACTTTTTTGTAAAAACCACTAAAAAAGTGTATACTATTTCTTGTTTTTATATTATAATATTATTATATGCTTTATATCCACTATAAAAATTCACGTCACATGGAGGACTCGATGAAAACTCATTTTTTTAAATTACTTTCAACAGTATTGTTGATTTCTATACTAAGCGTTTCTTGCCTTTCTGTTTTTGCTCAAGCTGATGTAATTGCTACAGCAACAGAAGAATCAACCACATGCAAATTCAGCTTTTATGATTCGACACAAACGACCGCCATCCCTCTTTGGGTGGAACAAACCGTTATTTTTGAGAAAATGGATTGGGATCAAAGCTTTTTTAAACAGTTAAAAATACTAAATTACATAGAATCCTATACCTATAATGCAGGTTCTTTGACCTCAGTCAAAATCAACGGGAAAGAATATGCCAATACCGGCTCCCAAAAATGGCAAGTGTACATAAATCACAGCCAGAACCCTTCAACTTCATTCAAAGCTCTTTCTTTAAGCGATAACGATCTAGTTGAATGGAAATTTGTAACGATTGTCTCTGATCCCTCTTCTGCCAGTTCACATCAAAGCTCATCTTCACAACAGGAGTCTTCGTCACAACAGGTGAGCGACACCAGCTCCTATTCGGTTAATTCCTACACAACTTCCTCTGCTGGCACCTTGAGTTCCGGTATTGTTACCTCCCAAACAAATTTTTTTTCCAGCACAAATTCTACCTTGACTTCATCCAAAATTTCAAAAACACAAATTAATCCGAATAAATACGAATGGAACACACTCCTTGACGAGGCACTTGACAATGCTTGTGTATGGTTAAAAAGAAGCGAGCCGGGAAGTTTTCATCTGGTTGCTTTGGGCGCAGCGGGAAAATCAGCAGACAGCAAAACAGTAAACAAATATGTTACTGCGATTGTAGCCCAAAAAGGGAGCTATGAGCATTTATCCGGACTGGGGCGAGACATTTTAACTGTAACATTGAGCGGAATGAACGCAGCAGATATTCGGGGACTTAATTTAATCAACAAGCTTGAGACTTATCCTGATATGTCCAAACAAGGCATAAACGATATTGCATATGCACTGATTGGAATTGACAGCAACGACTATGTCGTCAGCGATTCGGCACTTAACAACAGAGAGTCCTTAATAAAGACACTCATTAATTCTCAATCCAAAGACGGTGGTTTCTCCTTCGTTGTCGGAGGAGAAAGTGACATCGATATGACGGCGATTGTTTTGATTGCACTTTCAACCTATAGAGATCGGGAAGACGTTCAGCCGATAATTCAGAATGCCTTGAATTATCTTTCCAAAAACCAAGCATCAAACGGCAGATTTCCTACTGCTTACGGTGATTCGTCTGAAAGCATCAGCCAAATTATTATTGCTCTGAATTCTTTAGGAATCAGTATGGAAGATCAAAGATTTTTCAAGGGACAAAAAAACATCGTGAATGTCTTACTTGACTTTAAAACCCCAGACGGAGGCTTCGCGCATGAGCTAAATGGAGAAAGCAACTTGATAGCAACTGAACAGGCAACGCTGGCGTTGGTTTCCCTCAAAAACGGAACCAGCCCTTATAAAATCAATTATCTGTCATCAGACACTTCCAGCAAATCCTCGGGATTATCGGATGCTTTGGGTGGTAATAACATAATTATTGTTATTGTTTGCATAAGTATCGCTATCCTTTTGGTCGCTGCTTTTATCATTGCTTACTTTATCAACAAGAAGAAAAAAGAACTTGCCCTTTCGCCTGATTTAATAACAGAGCAATCAAATGAAGACCCGAATAGTGAAAATCTGGAGTAAAAAGGCATAAAAAGAAAGCGGATGCTCATAAAATGAGCATCCGCTTTCTCTTTTTAAAAAAATATGAAATCATATATTTCATAAATTTTTTCTTGAATCAATCGTTGAATCGTTTTTTTCATTTTTATGTTTTCTGACTCCTGATCTATGTTCATGGTAATAATCATACTTTTTTTAGATGTTCGGTCAAACGTTATGAACTGCTCTTTCGAATCTTTTATGTTAAACACAACGGTCCTATCACATCCCATCAAAGTATTTGCACAAAGAATTCCATTTATGTTGTCATTTTTTGCATACAAAATATGTTCTTTAAATTTAGTTTTTTTGAAATTTTTATAAGGAAAACAAACTTTAAACAGCTTGGATATGCCAATAGAATGATAAGAAACTATTCTATCATTCTTAATGGAAACACAATTAGAAAAAATAACATCCATATTGTTTTGCATGTCTTTAAAAACAATGGATACCGGCTTTCTAATTTTATCGAATCTAAACTCTTTAAACATCTTTAAAAAACTAATCTCGGAATTTATCAACCCGTATGAAACGTTTCCGCATGAAGAAAAAGCTGTAATTTTTATTTCATTATCTTTAAACCACTCTGATATGCAATCGGGAATTTCAGCAGTGGTATCACTTCCCATAAAAGCAACACCCAATCTCATTTTTAACCACCTCTTTTTTAAGAAAAAGAATGGAATCCATGTACTTTAAAAGATATTATATCATACGTTGTACCTCCATAATATGTGAAAAACCATTGCGGAACTTAAAGAATTCCACAATGGCTTTGTTTTTATGGTTGAAAACAGTTATTTGGGTGCGTATTTGCTGATTATTTTTCGGGCAATCTTTACCCCATCAACGGCCGCGCTTATAATGCCGCCCGCATACCCTGCGCCCTCCCCACAGGGATAAAGACCCTTTATATTAAGTGACATAAAATCTTCTGTTCTTGTGATTCTTATTGGCGAAGAAGTTCTTGTTTCCACTCCGGTTAAAACTGCATCATCGGTTGCAAAACCAACAAGCTTTTTGTTAAAAAGGCGGAGCCCATCACACATCATATCCATTATATGACGAGGGAAAATCTGATTAAAATCTACTTCTTTGATTCCCAAAGAATAGGAAGGTTTTACTGTATTTAAACGGATTCCCATTTGCTTCTCTAGGAACGAATTCACCGTTGCACCAGGAGCAGAATAATCTCCTCCTGCCAAATCAAATGCCAATCTCTCCAGTCTTTGCTGAAACAGTATGGCATCTTTTGCTGTCTTGCCATAGTCGTTTTGGTCAACTGATACTACAAGAGCTGAATTCGCGTTTTGCTGGTCACGGGCAAACTCGCTCATCCCGTTCGTAACAACCGCATTGGGCTCAGAACTTGAAGGAACTACT
Source organism: Oscillospiraceae bacterium (assembly GCA_029240015.1). Classification (GTDB taxonomy): domain Bacteria; phylum Bacillota; class Clostridia; order Oscillospirales; family Ruminococcaceae; genus JARBTU01. The sequence goes on from JARBTU010000039.1 coordinate 6,865, forward strand.
GTTCCTCCCGGGCACATACAAAAGGTATAAACACAACGCCCTCCTTTCCGATGGGAAAGCTGATACTCTCCCACAGGCAGAGAAGGATGTCCTGCTAGATTTCCATAAAGTCCTTGATTGATAACCTCCTGCCTTTGTTCAACCCTGGCCCCAACGGAAAAAGCCTTTGGTTCGATGAAAACATCTTTTTCCATTAGCATTTCAAAAGTATCCCGAGCACTATGACCAATCGCCAGAACAAGGTCTTGGGTTTCAATTTCCTGCCCATTGACTATGACAGATTTTATTTGTCCATCGCAAACGTTCAAATTTTCAAGTTTAGAATGGAATAGGACCTTGCCACCGTGGGTCAGAATATCTTCTCTAATAGACTTTACGACCCCTCTGAGCTTATCTGTTCCAATGTGAGGTTTAGCCTTCTTCAATATCTGCTGCGGCGCTCCATGCTGTACAAGTGCCCTTAAAACATAATCACAGCAACCGTCCGATATTCTTGTGGTAAGTTTTCCATCAGAGAAAGTCCCCGCTCCGCCTTCGCCAAACTGAACATTGCTTTGTTCATCCAAAATACCGTTTTTCCAAAATGCTTCGACCGCTTCGACCCGCTCATCAACGGGAGCGCCCCTCTCTACAATAATAGGCGCATATCCATTTTGAGCAAGCAAAAGTCCCGCGAACATCCCTGCAGGTCCAAATCCCGCTATTATAATGTTAGATTGTGGTTTTTTTATCCCTTTTTTTAGCTCAAGTTCAAAACGAGGCTTATACGAAACGAAAGGGTCGGAAGCTTGATTGACCGCTTCCGACTCTCCTTTGTAAAGTTCTATTGCAACTGTGTTAACAAAACTTATATTTTCCTTATGCCTTGCATCCAGCGATTGTTTTAAAACATAGGCGTCTTTGATATTCAATCTGTCGACAGATAATTTGCGAATTGCCTTTTCAATCGCAACACTTTCGGCATCCTCTAAACCAATACGAATCCCCGAAACAACTATTGGCATCGTTTTTTATCCTCCATTATTTTGGCTTCGCGCTAACAATCGCACTGTATTCTCCCACAGCCCAAACAGTTCCTTTTTTAGGAACACTAAGTTTTACAGGAACAGTATATTGCCCTGTGCTCACCTTTATATCAGACATATCAATTTTCCCAACGATATCTTTCACAGTTAAGCTTTCTATTGTTGCTTTTGGCCCAACTATTTTCACATTATACACACTTTTTGTTCCAATAGTTAACGCATAGTTGGCAGGCGCATTTTGTATTTGAAGATTAGTTACCGTAAACAGTTTTGAAGAAAATTTCTTTGTATCAAAAGTAACCAAAACTTTATCCACATTCTCTACATTTAAGAAACCGTTTGTAAGAGGAACATCAAACTTGAAGGATGATCCAATGTCTAACTTTCTGAAATTCACAGGTCCGATATTCACTTCACTGACATTGTCAATTACATCGCCAATGCCGGCAAACTCCACGCTCGTGTTGGATAACTTGTATTGCAATTCATCCACAGGGAACCCTTCCGGAGCATTTGTAAACTCCAACTTTAACGGAATCGTCTTACGTTTCAATACCGGTATCGTCAGCTGAAACTTTTCGGTATCCGCATGTAAATATTTCAAATCAAGCTTTTTATTGTCTTTATCATACAAAGCAAGCTCCCCATCGGTCGTCATCGACTCGTCGATTGTCGCTTCCTTGTCCGTAAAAACAACAGCTCTTGTAATCATATCAATATCTGTCTGAGGACCTTTAATCGTTACTTCTTCTTTTGGAGAATAAGGGGTATCCAAAATATATCCTGACTTGGCTTTAATATGGACGGCTTCCCCTTCCAAAGCAAATTTTTGAGACACAACGTGGTCAAACCGTACCTTTATGGTTGTGGAGCTTCCCGAAACGATTTCATAATCATCATCATCTTTTGCTTTGTTGACCGTTACATCAAGGGTATATTCTCCCGCACTTGTCACTTTCCCGATGCTTGCAGTTGCAACAAAATCTTTTGGCTTTAAAACCCCGACTTTGTATCTCTTTCCGCGAACCAATATATTGACTGTTTGTTCACCTCCGTCAATAATATCAAGCCCTATTTTTTCCGCAGCCGATTTTTGAAGAGGAATCCTTACAGGAATTTCGGACACCGTAATGCTTTGGTTTGGATTGACTGTGATGGAAATAATAATCCAGCAGATAATTGCTATAATCAAAGATATAAATTTTAATACTCTGTCATTGTCGAAAAATTTATTTAAGTCCAATCTGATCATTTTTTCATCACCTTCCAAAACTTCGGTTTTTTATCCTTCATTTCGTCAGGCTTTTCCGGAATCAATTTGCTTCTTAAATATTGAGAAAGAGTTTCTTTGGTGTATCCTCTTGTTATCAGTCCGTCTTCCGCAACCGATATCGTTCCGGTTTCCTCCGAAACGATCACGATAATTGCATCAGAATTTTCACTCATCCCGATGGCCGCCCGATGCCTGGATCCCAGTTGCCTTGCAATATGTTCTTCTTTTTCCGGCTTAGGCAAAAAACAGGAAGCCGCCAGAATCATCCCATCTCGCATGATTACCGCACCGTCATGGAGCGGAGAATTGTTAAAAAACAAATTCCCAAACAATTCGATGCTCGGTTTTGCATTCAAAATAACGCCTGTACTGATTTGCTCGCCCAACTTCGTTTGCCTTTCGATGACAATCAATGCCCCCGTGGATGTTTTAGACAGATTCTGAACCGCAGCGCTGATGATTTCAATGGACTCTCCCCATTCTTTTTCGGACTTTTCATAATGTTCGAATCCGATTCCAAAAACGCCTAAATTCCTTACTTGTGTTCTTCCAACCTTTTCAAGCGCACGTCTCATTTCGGGTTGGAACAAGACAATTACAGCAATGATGCCTATATCAAGAACTTTTTCAAGCAAAAATGTCATTGCATTTAACTGTAAGATCTTTACAAGAGCAAAAGAAACGGCCAAAAGAATAATGCCCTTTAAGAGCTGCTGAGCTCTTGTTTCCCTGATAAGCTTAACGCCCTTATACACAACATATGTTAACAATAATATGTCTATAGTGTCTCTCCACCAGTCAAACGTAATGATGACACTTAGAATCGAATTCCATAAAGTCGAAATCATTTGCATAGCCTACATCCTCTGAATAATTTATATAAATTTATTTATAATTGCAAAAACGTCCGTATCAGTCAAAAATAAATATTGCTTATAGTTAAGT
>JARBTU010000040.1 GCA_029240015.1 Oscillospiraceae bacterium
ATTTATTGAATCGGTTTTGATGGCAAGCACATAAAACAACGCCTTTTTCATCAGCGGCTTGTATAATAGCATCCGCGTCAGATAAGGAAAGCGCTATCGGCTTTTCAATAATCAAGTTTGCACCATGAGCGATAACATCCAGGGCAATGCCCGCATGCTTCCCACTTTCCGTAGCAATAGCCACCAAATCAGGCTTTTTATCTTGAAGCATTTTATTGTAGTCAATGTACATATCAATGCTTTTCTCCATGTCAAACTTTTTAAGCAGATTTTTCATGTTGTCTGCAACAATATCACAAACTGCAACAAGTTCCAATTCCTCTGAATTATTTTGGTATGCGGCAATATGGTTTGGTGAAATTCTCCCGCATCCTATGATTGCATACTTCAGTTTTTGCATTTATTTTCAGTCCTTCTGTTCATTTTGTTTTATAGTGTAACATAGCTACGACTTTATGTAAGCCGAAGCCATTAAATCACACCATCTGTATGTTTTTATGATTAAACGTTTCCACAATCGCTTTTACGGCCATAAACATTGGTATCATATCTTCATCTTCAAGTGTTTGCTCAAGGCAATTGAGTTTATTGATAAAAATCTCGCTATCATTTTCCATTGGTTTGCAAATATATATCTTATTGTTACCTGTTCTTGTTGTATCTTCTCCTTTTAAAGAAATTTCTTCAAAAAGTTTCTCTCCCGGCCGAAGTCCTGAAAAAACAACTTTAATGTCTTTTTCCGGTTCATATCCCGACAGCCTGATGAGATCACATGCTAAATCATAAATTTTCACCGGCTCACCCATATCAAGAACGAAAATTTCTCCTCCGCATGCCATGGAACCCGCTTCAAGAACCAGCTGAACCGCCTCTGGTATCGTCATGAAGTATCTTCGCATATCCGGATGGGTCACCGTAACCGGTCCGCCACTTTTGATTTGTTCTTTGAAGAAAGGTACCACACTTCCATTGCTTCCCAGAACATTTCCAAATCGAACAGCAGCAAGCTCTGTCTCCCCCCAATTGTCAAGTTTTTGAATACATAGTTCGGCAATCCTTTTTGAAGCACCCATAATATTCGTAGGGTTGACCGCCTTGTCGGTAGATATCAAAATAAACTTCTCGGCATGGTGGGCAATCGCAGACTTTGCAACATTAATAGTCCCAAAAACATTGTTTTTGATAGCTTCTTTCGGATTCGCTTCCATCATTGGAACATGTTTGTGAGCAGCGGCATGAAAAACAATATTAGGCTGATAGACTTTAAAGAGTTCATCCAGCCTTCTTTCATCTCTGATTGAGCCAAGCGTGAGCTCATATCGATTTGTGTCATAGATTTTCTTCAATTCATTATCAATATCAAACAAACCGTTTTCGTTAATATCAAATATAATAAGCTTTTTGGCACCAAAACCTAGAACTTGTCTGCAAATCTCTGAGCCGATTGAACCAACGCCCCCCGTCACCATAACAGTTTTACCCTCTATGAATTTTTTTACAACATCCATATTAAGTTTTACACTGTCTCTTCTTAACAATTCGTCAAGATTAATGTCTTTAATCTGGGCCTTGTTAAAATCGCCAATAGAAACGTCATCGATAGAACCGTATCTTCTTAATGCGCAGTTAAGTTCCTGACTTTTAATCAACAATTTTTTTAAAAAATCTTTTTGAGCTGTAGGAATTGCTACAATGATTTCTTCGATTTGTTCGATCTTTATAATCTGTTCCAAATCATCAATTCCGCCCGCTACTCTGATTCCATTGATTTTATAATCCCACAAACCTTTGTCGTCGTCCATAAAAACAATCGGCAAGAGTTTCTCGGCGGGATTGTCGATTAAACGCCTTGAAAGATGGGATCCTGCTTGTCCTGCTCCATAAATCAAAACCCTTTTCATGTCTCCGTGTGATTTGATTCTGCTGAACTTTGCTTTGAAATACATAAAAACTCTTACAGACATTCGGCCGATTAAGGATAAACTTAAAACCAAAGAACAGAATAATACAGAGAGTTCAGGAGGAATTTCATACGGAAAAAATTGAAAAATAATGAATACCAATATTAAGTTGAGAACGGAACATAAGACTTGTTTTAATACTTCTGTTGTGCTTGCATACGACCACACGCTGCTATATGACGTAAGAATCAGGTTTGAAATAACCACTATCGCATAAATGATAAGGATGTACGATAGTGTATTGTCCATGTGTACTTTCGGCACGTTACCGGCAAAACCAAACCGTAGTCTCAATCCCAGCGCAACAGCAGCACAGACTGATACTAAATCCCACACAATCATCAAAGAAGTGTATAAAACCCTATAAATCTTTTTCATATTTTATTTTGCTTTCCTTTTTATTAAACATTGTGTCTTTACTCATTAATTTATTGCATTAATAACCATTAAACATTATATAATATACTATCTTTATATGTCAACCAAAGTAACCTTTTTGTATTTATTTTGTAAATATTTGGACACTTTATATTTGAGTATCAACCCTAACAAGAACATATCCTAATAATATATCCATTTATGTGATATATCATTAAATTAACAAGGAGGCTTTATTATGTCAAAGAAAGAGAAAAACGGAAATTACACCAAAATTGACCCGACCAACCATGTCATTCCCCGATTTACCACCTATCCTATGACAACTCATCTTTATGATGAAGAGGAACTTGGCAGCACCAATGACGAAGATGTTAACAACAGCATTCTTGTTCCAGACGAAGGGGTTTCGCGCGCTCGGAATTTCGTAAACAGGAATCATAAATAGTTGCTTTTTTCTTTCTCGGTGTGGTAAACTAATATAAACGTATTGTAAATCCTCTTTATAATAGCCTCCATTCTCAAGGAGCGTTATTTAAAATTACCATCGTTGTTTCTTCATATGGAGGTTATTATAATGAAGCTAATAAAACACCTGTTGAAGTTTCTCACAAGCAGAGTTTTTTCTATTGGTGCATTAATAGGCATCCAGGCGACGATTATCGCTCTGCTGATTTCATTTTTAAGCAGCTACTTTTTTTATTTTTACTTATTTTTCATTGTTTTAAGCATTTCTATTACTGTATATATTATTTCCCAAAAAGACAATCCGGCATATAAACTTGCATGGATCATTCCTATCCTCCTCTTGCCAGTCTTTGGAGGGCTTTTTTATTTGTTGTTTGGAAAGAGAAACATTTCGCCCAAAATGAAAAAAAAGATTTTTGACCTATTTAACTCCACAAAGAAATTATTGAAGCAAGATCCTGATATTGTAGCAGAAATTGAAAATCTCTCTCAAAGCACTGCAAAACAAATTAAATATCTTTCCACTATTTCCATGCACCCCATCTGTAAAAATACACAAGCAGAGCTTTTGACTCCCGGAGAAGTCATGTTTGACCGACTTGTTAATGAACTGAAAAAAGCTGAAAAATTCATTTTCTTAGAGTATTTTATCATTCAAGAGGGGAAAATGTGGGATACTGTCTTGGATATTATCACTGAAAAAATAAAAAACGGCGTTGATGTAAGACTTATTTACGACGATTTAGGGTCGATTAGCGTTTTGCCCACCGGATACCACAAAAAACTTCGTGAACTTGGAATAAAAACCTGCGTCTTTAATCCTTTCAAACCTTCTCTTGATGTATTTATGAACTATAGAGACCACAGAAAAATCACCGTTATTGACGGAAACATCGGCTTTACAGGAGGCATTAACCTTGCTGACGAATACATAAACGAGTATGATAAGCATGGTTATTGGAAAGATACTTCCGTTGTAATTGAAGGAGACGCCGTTTGGAATCTGACAGTTTTATTTCTTCAGTTATGGCATTATATCAGCGATGAAGACCCTCTTTATGAAGAATATAGACCAACGGTGTCTTGTGAAAGCGATGGGTATGTCCAGCCTTTTGGAGACAGCCCTATCGACGACCACCTTGTTGGAGAAGCGGCATATATGAACATGATTAACAACGCGACCAAATATGTTTATATTACCACCCCTTATTTAATTCTTGACAATGAGATGTCAACTGCCCTTTCTCTGGCAGCTCAAAGTGGAATTGATGTGCGGATCATTACGCCTCACCATCCTGACAAAAAATTTGTCCACGAGGTGACGAGATCCCATTATCACAACCTTATAGAAGCCGGCGTTAAAATTTATGAATTTACCCCCGGATTTATTCATTCGAAGACAGTGGTTGTTGACGATGAACTGGGCATTGTAGGGACAACCAATTTTGATTTCAGAAGTTTTTATCTTCACTTTGAATGCGGCGTGTTTTTCTATCGGTCAAAAGTAGTCGAACAAGTATATGAGGATTTCATGGATACCCTCAAAGTCTCAAAGGAAGTAACACTTGAAGACTGCAAGAAAGTGTCAATTCCAAGGCAGATCTATCGTTCTACATTGAGGCTGTTTGCTCCGCTTATGTAGACTAAAAATAAAGAAGCCCATTTGGAGGAATCTGATGATAAAAGAATTTAAAAATGAAATTAAAAATGACAAAAAAAGCTTTATAAAATTTATTGTCTTAGCTGTTTTAGTCATTATTGTCATTGTTACTTCTATTAAGATGTTTCCCTGGATTATCTCTTTGAAAGACGAGTCAGCAAGAAACGAACTAAGAAACTTTATCTTGTCCTATGGCTTTTGGGGCTGGGTTATTACATTAGGCATACAGATCCTTCAAGTATTGGTGGCGTTCATTCCCGGGGAACCGATTGAAATCATTGCCGGCCTTATTTATGGAACGTGGGGAGGGCTTTTGCTCTGCCTTCTGGGAAGCTTAATCGGTTCTATTGTTATCTTTTTTATGGTCAAGCTTCTCGGCTCATCTTTCGTAAATGCCATCATCCCTGAAGAAAAATTCAGTAAGTTCAAGTTTCTGCATGATTCACAAAGGCTTGAACTTGTTGTATTCATCCTCTTCATTATCCCGGGAACGCCAAAAGACGTGCTTACATACTTTGTTCCTTTAACAAAAATGAAGCCGTTAAGGTTTTTTATCATCTCCACTTTTGCCAGAATCCCCGCAGTGATAAGTTCAACATTTTTAGGCTCGTCCATTGAGAACAATGAATGGTCTTTAGCTATATTTATGTTTGTTTTAACAGCTATAATAGGGCTTTTAGGCATTATGGTTCACAATAAATTTATAAACAAACAGAATCCGTAGGGTTAGCATTTTATGAAAGAAGGATTTATAAAATGATAGGCATATTCATTATAGGGATTATATTTCTAATAATTGGATTTTACTGTATTATAAATGGTAAACTACCAATCATAAAAACATACCATGGTGTTAAAAACATTATGTTATATTCACGCATAAATGGAATCGCAATATCACTTTGTGGTATTTTAATGATTTTAAACTATGCTTTTAATTTTGAATCGTATATGTTAGTTATGGGACTTATGATTATTGTAATATTAACCCTTATTGCTGAAATAATAAGCAAATCCATATAATTTTTTCTAATGGGAATTGCACTATATATATAAAACGGAGTTCACATGAACTCCGTTTTTTACTGCTAATTTATTTCTTTTACAAAATACTCGTCATACCATTTTAAAAACATGAACACTGTCCAGATTTTCCTGCTGTTGTCTTTCTTCCCCGCTTTGTGGGCATCCAATAAACCAATTAGCATCTCTGTGTTAAAATATTTATTGGATACATCCGACAAGAATGCAGTCTTTACAATGTCGTAATACTTGTCCTCTTTAAGCCAAACACGAGTAGGAACCGGAAAGCCCAGTTTCTTTTTATCTGCAGATTTTTGAGGAATCTTTTTGAGCGCCGCCTGCCTCATTGCGTATTTGGTATTATACTCGTTGACACGGTATTTGGTAGGGATCTTTGCCGCAAGCGCCATGATTTCTTTATCCAAAAAAGGAACCCTTAGTTCCAATGAATTCGCCATACTCATTTTATCCGCCTTAAGAAGGATATCCCCTGCCATCCACATATGAATGTCAAGATACTGCATTTTGGTCACATCATCTTTATCCTGCACCTTATCATAATAAGGCTTGCAGAGCGCCTGAGGTGCCTTTGCATCGGTCGGGTTTTTGAGCAGCTTTCTGCGGTCTTTCTGAGAGAACATAAAAGCATTGCCTATAAACCATTCTTCAAGTGTTTTTCCTCGACGAACAAGGAAGTTAAGCCCTCTGACACTTGGAAGCAACGAAGCGACCGAGCCGATAAATCTTCTGATAAACATCGGAATCTTTTTATATCCTGTAAACTCAATCGGCTCTTTATAAACATTATATCCGCCAAAGATTTCATCCGCACCCTCACCCGAAAGAACCACTTTTAAATGTTCGGATGCGATGTTACAAACAAAATAAAGCGCAACAGCGGAAGGGTCCGCCAAAGGCTCGTCCATGTGGTACTGGATTTTAGAAAGACTTGACCAGTATTCTTCAGGTGTAATCACCTTGCTAATATTCTTAACGTTAATATATTCCGAAAGCTCTTTTGCATAACTGATTTCATTATAAATTTCATTGTCAAACCCAACGGTAAAAGTCTTGTCCACATTGGCAGAAGCCGCAACATAACTTGAATCTACTCCGCTTGAAAGGAATGAACCCACCTCTACGTCGCTGATTTTGTGTGCCTCTACCGAATCCTCAAACGTCTCGGAAATCTCCTCAATCCACTGTTCAAGAGATTTTGAATCATCTGCTTCAAATACCGGCTCCCAATATCTTGTTGTTTCAAGGTGATTATTTTCGTAAACAAAATAATGCGCGGGCAATAATTTAAAGACATTCTTAAAAAAGGTTTCGTTCGTAGGAGAGTATTGGAAAGAAAGATAATTTTCCAGCGCCCTTTCGTTCAACTCTTTTTTAAATTTAGGGTGTGGTAAAAAGCTTTTTATTTCACTCCCAAACATGAATGTATCATCCATCAACGCATAATACATCGGCTTGATTCCAAAAAAATCACGGGCGCCAAAAATTCGCTCGTTGTTCTTATCCCAAATAACAAAAGAAAACATCCCTCTTAGTCTGTTTAAAAGAGACACGCCATATTCTTCATAGCCGTGCAGCAAAACTTCCGAGTCCGTATGGGTTTTAAAGGCATGTCCTTTTTCAACAAGTTCCTCGCGAAGCTTCTGATAGTTATATATCTCTCCGTTAAACATAAGCACCATAGAGCCGTCTTCGTTAAATAGTGGCTGGTCTCCCTGAGCCAAGTCAATAATACTGAGTCTTCTGAACCCTAGCGCTATACCATCGTCAACATAAACTCCTTCTGAGTCCGGTCCTCTGTGAACAATTTTGTTCATCATATTTTTAAGCGTTTCATCCGCCTGTTCAATGTCATTTGTAAAACCCACATATCCACACATATTTTTTCCTCCAAATGTAATGATGCTAAAACGATGCTTGTATAATTGTTAATTCCTTGTTAATAATTTATTAAGTTCTATTGTTTGACTTTACTCAAATTATACCGTAATATTCCTGTATACACTTTTATTATTATACTATGTTTTACGAAAATTACAATAACTATGCGAAAGATATGGAAAAATTAAGATTATTTTTATAAACTTTTCTTTGGAGGTCTCTTATGACAGTTGAATGTATTTCGATTATTTTAATTATTCTGGCTATTTTTGTTGTTTTTCTTAGAAATAAAAGATATGATTATGCCTTTTCGACGGTTACTTTAGCCATTCTTCCCTTCTTTCATATCGCAGTAAGTACGGTTGTGCGGGAGTTTTTTATCGACTCTTCAATAAACACTGATTCCCTCACGGTTACCGTTGACGCTGTTGCCCTTGTTTCCTCCTGCATATTATTGGGCTTTCTTTCGCAAAAGATTCAATCAAAGCGTTCAAGAATTGCCTATTTAGGGAGCTGCGGCCTATTTTTAGTGATATTATTCGTTCTTTTTATTACAGATACTTTAAAATAAAACAGATGTAAATGGAGTTTATGAAGATGAAAAAAAGATTTTCTATCTATGGCGGTTTGCTTATTGCCATTGCGGTTTATTTATTTGTTGCCTCGCCCAACTTGAACCCTCTTTTTTCTGATGGAGCATTTTTTTGGGGAGCTCTTATCACGATTATTATCGCAATAGAACAGCTGATTCGAGCAAACCCGCTAAAATTTGAACAAATAAACGGCAAGCCCGTAGTAAACGTTAATAAGGGCAATAAGCTAAGTAAAAGCGCCGTCATTACGGTTGTTGTCATTTGGCTCGCTTATATCATTGTTTCAATCGGTTCTTCGGTTGTTTTTCACTCTTCCGCCTATCGCGATCAATTGGGTAAGCCGGTCAAAAAATCTTTTGATTCTCATATGAAAGTTTTGGATGAGAACCAAATTCCTGTTGTGGACAAGGCTTTAGCCTCCAAACTTGCGGACAAACAACTGGGAACCAACACTTCGCTCGGAAGCCAAGTCGTTTTGGGAGAGCCGACCATACAGCAGGTAAATGGAAAGCTTGTTTGGGTAGTTCCTCTCCATCACTCAGGATTTTTTAAATGGATAGCGAACAACGAGGGAGCAAAAGGATATATTATTGTTTCTGCTACAAACATGAACGATGTTGAATATGTAGGGAACTATCAGATCAAAATTCAGCCCAATTCGTACTTCTTTGACGATTTAAGCCGCCACATCCGCTTTGGGAAAGGGCTTTTTAACGGAATTACGGACTATTCTTTTGAGCTTGACGAAACGGGAAAACCTTATTGGGTCGTGACGACATACAAAAACATCCGCGGATTCAGCCTCCCGGAAGCAAACGGAATCATACTGGTCGATGCAACAAACGGTCATATGGAAAAATACAAGCTTGATGAAATTCCTGCATGGATCGACCGGGTTCAGCCGGAAAATTTTATTATGAATCAAATTAATAATCAGGGAAAATATGTTCACGGTATCTTTAACTTTTCCAACAAAGAAAAATTTATGTCCTCTGAAGGAGAAATTATTGTTTATAACGATAACCGCTGTTACTTGTTCACGGGGATTACCAGCGTAGGAAGCGATGAGAGCACCATTGGATTTATCATGGTGGATATGATTACTAAAGAACCTATTTTGTTCGAAATCAGCGGCTCTACAGAATATTCCGCCTCCAAATCTGCTGAAGGAAAAGTCCAGGATCTTGGATATACCGCCACTTTTCCGTTGATTCTCAATGTGAACGGTCAGCCCACTTACTTTATGACTCTTAAAGACGCAGAAGGCCTCATTAAAAAATACGCTTTTGTTTCGGTTAAAACCTATGGCGTTGTAGGTGTGGGAGACACCGTCGCTGAAACAAGAAAAGACTTTGACCTTGCTTTGGAACATAGCGGCATATCGGATGGGACGGCCTCTGACAAAGGGAAGAAGTTGCTGATTGAAGGAACAATCTCCCGAATTGCATCCGAAGTAAGCGGTAACAGCACGACTTACAGTATTATTTTAGATGAGAAAAAAGGATTTATCTTTAAAGTATCCTCGGATTTAAGCAAAGAACTGGTTTTAAGTCAGCCGGGTGACAAAATTTCTATAGAATATCCCGAAAAAACAACCGATTCGGTTATTTCTCTTTTAAGCTTTGATAATCTGGAAATTGAATTAAAAAAATAAAAATGCTAAAAATAAAAAACTGCTGTGGATATTTCCACAGCAGTTTTTTAATCAGTAAATTTCAGGTTTAGTTTTAGCAGCAATCATCATTGTTTCCACAGCAACATACCAAAACAAGAATTATAAGAATTACCCATGTACAGCTACTTCCACCGCCAAATAGACCATTGTTATTGCATGACATATGATTTGCCTCCTTTTTTTGTATTTACACCCCATATTATGCCATTTACAATTTTTGTGTTACACAGATAAAAAATTGAGAATAATAAAGATAATAGAAGAAAAGTGAAGTAATGGTAAGATAAATAAATAAATCAAAAAAAAATAAAAAAAAATTGACTTTTATTGACCTTTACTTTATCTGATTAAGGGGTATAATATAGATAAAGGTCAATAAAGGTCAATAAGATTAAGGTGGTTAAAATGAATCTATCAGAT
>JARBTU010000041.1 GCA_029240015.1 Oscillospiraceae bacterium
GGTGGCGCAGCGGGCGGCGGGTACGCCCAAGTTGTGCCTATGGAAGACATCAACCTTCATTTCACAGGAGACATGCATGCGATTACATCCGCAAACAACCTCTTGTGCGCTATCATCGACAATCATCTTCAACAAGGGAACGAGCTTGGAATCGATAACAGAAGAATCCTTTTTAAGCGCTGTATGGACATGAACGACCGTGCTTTGCGTTTTATCAACGTTGGTCTTGGCGGAAAAATAAACGGCGTTCCCCGGGAAGACGGATTTTTGATTACTGTTGCAAGTGAAATCATGGCTATCCTTTGTCTTTCAGAGGATTTGGCCGATTTGAAACACAGATTGGGCAACATCCTTGTAGCATACAAATACGATGGAAATCCTGTCTTCGCACGGGACTTAGGGGTTCACGGTGCCATGACCGTTCTTTTAAAAGATGCTATGAAACCAAATCTCGTCCAAACGCTTGAAAACACTCCCGCCATCATGCATGGCGGACCTTTTGCCAACATTGCCCACGGCTGCAATTCGGTGAAAGCGACGAAGCTTGCACTAAAGCTTGCCGACTATACCATAACCGAAGCAGGATTCGGCTCTGATTTGGGCGCGGAAAAATTCTTTGATATCAAGTGCCGATATGCCGGACTACGTCCTGACTGCACCGTTGTTGTGGCAACAATAAAAGCTTTAAAATATAACGGCGGTGTTTTAAAACAGGATTTGGCAGAAGAGAATGTGGAAGCGCTGAAAAAAGGAATTGTGAATCTGGAAGCACACATCGACAACATGCATAAATATCATGTCCCTGTAGTAGTTGCCATCAACCGTTTTCATACTGACACGGATGCAGAAATTAAAGTGATTCAAGACTTTTGTGAACAAAAAGGTGTTTCAGTTTCTTTAACAGAAGTCTTTTCAAAAGGTGGCGACGGCGGAACGGATTTGGCCCAAAAAGTTTGTAAAGTGTGCGATATAGATCCATCCTGTGAACATGCCGCAGATTTCAGACCACTCTATGACGTTAATCTTTCCATAAAAGAAAAGGTCGGGATTATTGCAAAGGAAATTTATCGTGCGGATGGTGTTAATTTTACCAATGTGGCTGAGAAATCCATTAAAGAAATTGAAGCGCTGGGATTTGATAAACTCCCAATTTGTGTTGCCAAAACACAATACTCACTATCTGATGATCCAACAAAACTTGGCTGTCCAAGCGGATTTGAAATCACGGTTCGTGATGTGAGACTTTCCTCCGGTGCAGGTTTTATTGTTGTGTTGACTGGTGACATCATGACGATGCCGGGACTTCCAAAATCACCGGCGGCATTAAAAATTGATATCGATGAAAGCGGAGAAATAACAGGACTTTTTTAAAACGGAGAAAAACATGATTAAATATCTATCCAATTCGGTGGAACAAACCGAAGATTTCGCCTGCAAATTTTCCAAAGAACTGAACGCAGGCGACATCATTGCTTTTAACGGAGATTTAGGGGCGGGGAAAACCGCTTTCGTCCGCGGACTGGCAAAAGGGCTTCAAGTTTATGGCGAGGTCTCAAGCCCGACCTATTCTCTGGTGAACGAATATAGCGGAGAAACGCCGCTTTATCATTTTGATATGTATCGGGTTTGTTCCATGGACGACCTTTATACTACAGGCTTTTTTGACTATCTTGATATGAACGGAATTATGGCAATCGAATGGAGCGAAAACATCCAATCTGCTTTGCCTGAAAACACCATTTTTATCACAATTGAAAAACTGTCTGAAAACGAACGAAAAATCATCGTAGACGGAGGTGGAAAGTTTTGAACATTCTCTCACTGGATACTTCTGCAAAAGTATCCTCCGTCGCTGTTGTGTCTGAAGATGACATTTTGTCCGAGTTTAGCGTGAACGTAAAACTTACACACTCCCAGACCATTATGCCTATGTGTGAACAGGTGTTAAAATGCGCAAGCCTTTCCGCTGAAGATATTGATGCTTTCGCTGTTTCAAGCGGCCCGGGCTCCTTCACAGGGCTGCGAATCGGGATAGCCGCAATCAAAGGACTTGCTTTTGCCACTGATAAGCCTTGCATTGGCGTTTCCACATTGGAAGCACTTGCTTATAACCTATTAGGATTTCAGGGTATCATCTGCTGCGTAATGGATGCTCGTTGCAATCAAGTCTATAATGCGTTGTTTGAATCTAACGGCCAAAAACTAACGCGTTTATGTGAGGATCGGGCTATTTCTATTTGCGAGCTTGAATCAGAACTTAAAAATTTACAAACTTCGATTTTTTTAGTTGGTGATGGCGCAGTTTTATGTTATAATAATATTCGTACTGTTGAGCACTTCACACTTGCACCAACTTCTCTTCGACTTGCAAAGGCGAGCAGTGTGGGATTTATCGCAAAAAAAAAGTTTGATGAAGGCATCCATGTCAGTGCATCTGATTTGATGCCTGAATATTTGCGTCTTCCTCAGGCAGAGCGTGAGCTTCAACAAAAGATTCAACAACAAAACGGAGGAATATTAAAATGATAGCTGTGGGCTGTGACCATGGTGGTTTTGACTTAATGCAGGAAGTCAAAGTTTTTTTAGATTCAAAAGGGATTGAATACAAAGACTTTGGGTGCTATAATAAGAATGCCGTCGATTATCCTGATATTGCAAAAGATGTATGTGCGCATGTTGTGAACGGTGAGTTTGAGAAAGCCTTGCTGTTTTGCGGAACGGGAATAGGAATTTCCATCGCCGCGAACAAAGTAAAAGGCATTCGTGCCGCAGCTTGCATAGACTATTTTTCTGCAAAGCATACAAGACTTCACAATAATGCAAACGTTCTTTGTCTGGGAGGGCGTGTAATCGGCGCCGGGCTTGCTTGTGAACTTGTTGACGTGTTTTTAAACACTGATTTTGAAGGAGAACGTCATCAAACCCGTATTGATAAGATTACACTTATTGAAGACAACAATTAATCAGGAGGATAAAAATTATGTGTAACCCTTTTATTATGGATCACCCGCTTATTCAGCATAAACTGACTCTTTTAAGAGATAAAAATACCGGGGCAAAAGAATTCAGAGAACTAGTTTCTGAGATTGCAATGCTTATGTGTTATGAAGCTACGCGAGACTTGCCTTTAAAGGAAATCGAAATTGAAACCCCTGTTGCTGTTGCAAAAACAAAAGTGATTTCGGGAAGAAAGCTTGCTTTTATTCCGATCTTAAGAGCAGGTCTTGGCATGGTGGACGGTGTTTTACAGATGGTTCCTGCTGCAAAAGTAGGACACATCGGTCTTTATCGTGACCCGGAAACTCTTTTACCTGTTGAATACTACTGTAAACTCCCTACTGACATTGCTAAGCGAGAGGTCATCGTGATTGACCCTATGCTTGCAACAGGTGGGTCGGCTGTTGACGCCATCAATCTGATTAAGAAGAACGGCGTAACAAACATCAAATTTATGTGTATCATTGCTGCACCTGAAGGATTGGACGCTTTAGTAAAAGCTCATCCTGACGTGCAAATCTATTGTGCTTCATTGGATGAAAAGCTAAATGACCACAGCTATATTGTCCCTGGTCTTGGCGACGCGGGAGACCGTATTTTCGGAACTAAATAATTTTTTATACATTGTAACAAACATAAGCCCCCATCCTAAGGATGGGGGCTTATGTTTGTTTTAGTTCTGGAGACTTTGATAAAACAAAGCTATCAGATTTATAATCAATGTCATATTTCATACACAAGATTATATTGCAAGGAACGCCTTATCTTCTTTGGATTCCTTATTAAGTCCATAAGAAGAATTAAAACTCAAGTATAGTCTATAGATATCATCTCTATGCCTAACAAATGTATCCACAATATCAGGATCAAAATGTTTTCCTTTTCCATCCATGATTATCTGAAAAGATTCTTCGAAGGAGAATGGTTCTTTGTAAGGTCTTTTGCTTGCTAATGCATCAAACACGTCTGCAACCGCAACAATTCTTGCGCTAAGCGGAATATCCTGACCGGATTTGTGATACGGATATCCTGAGCCATCCCATTTTTCATGATGTCCCATTGTAATTTCGATTCCCATTTTAAACAAGCTTTTATTTTGTTTTTTAATGTTTTTTTCAGCTGTTTTAAGAACCTCTGCTCCATAAATCGTATGCATTTTCATTATATCGAATTCTTCATTTGTAAGCTTGCCCGGCTTTAACAATACGCCGTCTCTTATCCCTACCTTTCCGATGTCATGCATCGGGCTAAATCTTTCGATATCTTTGATAAAATCTATGGTAATTTCATCTTCGTATATTTTGTCTTCCAATAAACACTGTGTAATCATAACCGAATATTGTTTCATTCTCTCTAAATGTTCGCCCGTGTCTTCATCCCTTGCTTCGGCCATTTTGGCGAGTGCCAATATTGTGCTGTACAAAAGCTCATAAATAAAAATATTATTTTTTAAACTAATTGCGATGCTATCGGAGAGTGTCTCCAGAAAAGTGATGTGCTGATGTTCATAAATTTCTTTTTCCATAGCGGAAAAAAAGATAACACCCACAGGTTTATTACTTATTTTCAACGGCAAAGCAATAGAAGACCGAATACCGGCTTCCAGCAATATTTTGTTATATTCATTATGACTGTTCGCAGTGTATGTTTCAAGGTCATTGATTACCCTTGGCGCCCCTTCTGTGATAACACGTCCAAGGCTTGTCTCGGCTATGTATGCCTTTAGCCCATAAAGCTTTTTAGGCAGGTCACTCAGCTCTGCGTCCGATATCCCGTAAGATGCCTCCAACATGCCTTCGCTTTCTTTAATCATCGCAATCCCGATATGAGAGTACGGAATAAAATCTGAAAATGAGAAATAAATATATTTTAAAATGCCATCAAAAGAAATATCCTGATTAATATTCTGAATCAATTCAATCAATTTGTTTAATTTGTTAACTCCTATATTAACATCCTCCAAGACAGGAGCCATTCCATTTTTAACAGGAATTTTATTAAAATCCTTTTTCAAAAGTCCAAAATTATTAATTTCTTTATATAATTCGTTTATAGGATTCACAATATATCTTTCCAGATTCAATATGGAAAAAATCAACAAAACCAACGACAGAAGGCATAACCCAAATGCAATAAAAATATTAATGTTCTGACCTTTTTTCTGACTGCTGATTAAGCCTTGTGTCAGTTTATCGCAATAAGTCAGCAACTGCTCATTACTGCTATTAATAAAAATTAGTGCCTTGGTCGTCGATTGATCCACTTGATTGCTGTTCATCATGATTTCTACAGACTTTTTGAACTCTACCCATTGACTTTCAGTTTCCTGAACAGCCGGTTCCATATTTTTAATTGATTTATCCAAATTAATTGTGATATTCTTGGTTTCGAGTACCCCGCTATGTAAAGAATCAAATGTCATACCAAACTCATCCGTAGCCTTTTTCAAAGAATCATTGAGCAGATCAATTTTTTTATTGAGTGTTTCTTTGGATTCCACCAAGGGACCTCTTTGAATAGACTGCAAGATATTATATTTTCTGTTAATATCTTTAGTAATCATCTGTGTAATCATTCTTTGCCTTCCAAAGATATCAATCAAGATATATTCGTTTTTATTGTTATGGCTCATCAGTAGGATGCTCGCGGTAAACAAAAGAATGAGTACGGTAAGTAGTGAAATGATAACTAGGATTCTTTTCTTAATCAGTTTTATGAATCTATTGTTTTCCATGTTTTTAATACCTTTATAAGATTTTTCGACAATATTCTACATATCTATATAATAGATATCGTAACAAAGACAAAAAAATTAATACAATATCGAAGTATTCTTATAGAATACATTCAATATTGTATTAAAATAATAACTTTATAGTTTGTTTGCCCTTACATATTCCCCTATTTTCCTGTCCTCTGTAAAAATATGTTTAATCAGCCAGTCCACAACAACTTTATTCGCTGTCATGATAACTAGAGGATTTCCGCCTGATTCATTAAAATCTTTTTTTAGCTTTGCGACTTCTTGGATAAAATTATCATGAAGCTTTTTTTGAACTTCATATCCCGGATATTTGATTTCAAACATAAATAATTCTTCATCGCGAAAATGCTTTTTGGTATAGTCATCCAAATAATCAAGCATTTGCTCTATGTATTCTTTTCCTTTTCCGTTTTTCCCTGCCTCAAACAGCTTGTCCGCTCTATAAATAAGTTCCTTATGCTGATCGTCAATTTTTTGTACTCCAACAGAAAAATCATTTGTCCATAAAATAGCCATAACACGGCTCCTTTTCTTTGATTGGATTTTGATATCGCTTGCATTGCATCAGGTAAATCAAGTCTTTTAAGAAACGAACTGTCATCTACTTGTTATTGTTTCTTACGAATTCTCCAATCTTTTTGTCCTGCATAGAGATATGTTTCACAAGCCAATCGACAATCATCTGGTTCGCATTAAGGATTACAATAATGTTTCCGCCCGATGCCTGATAATCTTTTTTCAGTTTTGCAAGCTCCGCAATAAAGTTGGTATGAAGCTGTTTTTGCAAATCATACTCAGGATAATTAATGCTTTTCATATATATTTCTTCATCACGGAAATGAAGTTTGGTATAGTCGTCTAAAAAGTCAAACATTTGGACAATGAATTCTTTTCCTTTTCCGCTTTTCCCTGCCTCGAACAATTGGTCAGCTTTTTGAAACCATGTTTTGTGCTGGTCATCAATTTTGCCTACTCCCACTGAAAGACTTTCTGTCCATAATACCGCCATAATACGACACCCTCTCTTAAAATAATATGTATATCAACATGTTTTTACTTATTATAAAACTATTTACATCCAAATTCAATAGCAAGAACGAATTTTAATAAAAATATGGAAAAATTAAAGCCTCTCTCTTGTTTTCCCATTAAAAAACATCAGCCCTCTTCTTTAAGGAGGCTGATGTTTTTAAGTATATTGGCATGGTACGGATTTTTATATGTCTGTGCCATAAATCCCCATATACTGGTTAAACAATTCAAACCGCTTCCCGTTCCATCTCAAAAAGTTCTGAATATATCCCAGTGCATCCGCGTTGTATCTTCCAGCAACTTTTTGAAACGCCAACAGCTCGTATATCCCATTGGTATCTACATCAACAGGAAAAAGTGCACTTAACGGATTTACAAAACCTTGAATCGGCTCTTTCAATACCCCATTCCTGTCATAAATTTCATTTAAGTACTCTGGACCTCTCAACGAAATATCCAGCATATATTTGGTTTTATTGTTATTGCTGATGACTTCTACTCTGTAGAAATCCAGATAATTCACTTGATAGGTGTATTCCTGATTATACACATCCGAATCAAAAATCAGTTGAGGGACATTCTTTAGAAAAGAATAGATATAATCAAAAGTAAATGCGCCGCTTCCTCCTGAATCGATGCGAATCAAAATTTGGTTCGTTCCGTTCCCCATAAAATCGCCTAAGAAAAGCGTTGGGTTATATCCTGAATTCTCTTTTAGTGCTACGCGCGTGGTCTTTCCGCTTTTTCCATCCCGTACAACCAGTGTAATATCCTGAATAAACGGACTGTCCTGCGTTTTCTCCCCTGTCAAAAAAATGCGGTCAGGTATCTTATCCCCTGTTACGTCCCCCTGTACGGAAGCAACAACGGCAGAATTCCCTATGTATGAAGACTCCATCTCAATCCTCCTATAATATTATTTTAATATTATATTATATGAAAAAGCTTTATAAACGGAACATCCTCTTGTGCTTTCATTACTTCCACAATAATTTGTGAGGAAAGAATATTTGCCGTTATAAAAAAATATAGTAAGAATATAAGTAAATTGATGAGGTGATGATATGAGAACATTGCGGCTTGGCATGTCTGGCACAGATGTGATGGAAATACAAGCAATGTTACAAAAAATCGGGTACAATCCCGGTCCTATTGATGGTGTTTTCGGTCCGCAGATGCAAAGAGCGGTCATAGATTTTCAAACAAAGTTCGGGCTAACCCCCGATGGAATTATCGGTCCCAGCACATATGCTGTGATGGAGCGGTTTTTATTGGGATATGATCTTTATAATATCCGCCAGGGAGATACTTTCTATAAGGTTGCAAGAAAATACAACACCAGACCTGCTCTGCTCCTTGCTGCCAACCCGGGGCTGAATCCGAACAATCTGAGGATCGGTCAGCAGATTATCGTTCCGTACGGCTTTGATGTTGTGGATACCAACATTGATTATACCTATGATGTTCTGGAGCGGGATATTCGAGGATTAAAAGCACGCTATCCATTTATTGAAACAGGGATTGCAGGGAGGAGCTCCCTCGGCAGAAACCTCAGTTACATACGGCTTGGCACAGGTCCGAACGAAGTTTTTTACAATGCCGCCCATCACAGTCTGGAATGGATTACCTCTCCTATTCTGATGAAATTTGTTGAAGATTTCTCCGAGGCATATGTGGAAAGACGAACACTTATGGGCTTTAACCCAAGAGATATCTGGAACTCAAGCAGTATTTATATTATCCCGATGGTCAATCCTGACGGCGTTGATTTGGTTCTGAATGGATTGCAGCCGAATAATCCCAACTATAACGACCTTATCATGTGGAACAATGGAAGTATGGATTTCTCGACAGTTTGGCAGGCAAACAACCGCGGTGTGGATCTGAATCACAACTATAACGCAGCATGGGAAGAATCCAAAGAAGCTGAGGCAACTTACGGCATAACGGGGCCGGGACCAACAAGATTTTCAGGACCTTATCCGGAATCCGAACCGGAATCCAAAACCGTTGCCGATTTTACAAGGAATCATAACTTCAGGCTGGTTATGGCTTATCATAGTCAAGGTGAAATCATTTATTGGAACTTTATGAACATGGCGACACAAGAAGCAAGAGAAATAGGAGAGGCTTTCTCACGCGACAGCGGCTACATGCTGGATGAAACGACCGGTATTGCCTCCTATGCCGGGTATAAAGACTGGTTTATTTTACAGTATGGAAGACCGGGTTACACAATCGAAGTCGGACGAGGGCGAAATCCACTTCCAATCTCCCAATTTGATGGAATCTATATGGATAATTTGACCATGCTTCTCCATGCCTCTGTGATATAACTTGTCAGATTTCATCCATGATTGTTTTTGAATCGAGAGTAATTCCGGCACAGAAAAAGCACATGGGGTATCCCCATGTGCTTTTTTATGTTGAAAATTGTTTTGACAACAAACGACTATTTAAATAGTTGCCTCTATATACTTTTAAGTTCTTTTAGGACCCTGTCTATTTTTTCTTTGGGAACCCTTCCTCCCCCGAGCTGAAGAACATTTTTAAGTGACATGTTTCGTGCCATTCCGAGCAATGGGCTGTTTATCAAGTCAGGAAATTCTCTGCTTAAAATCTCTTTTGCTTTTGGATTCGCCAAGAGTTCACGAACGGTAATTTGATTGTTTTTCAAATCCATATGATCACCTCCAATGATGCTACTTCTATTATATGACCTATAAAATAATTAAGTACCAAACATGGCATATAAACTAAAAATTCGCCCCGAGGGGAGTCAGACCCCAGCAGAGCGAATGGTAAAGGTAGTTTAAATTATAAGATTTAAAAACCTGTTTGTCAAATAAAATGAGTCAAAAAAAGAAACTTTGTTCAACTTATTGTAAACATAAACAATATTTTATCATATTTTGTCATATTTATACATCCGATAATTTTTACAGCATCGACAATTATGGTCTGATAAATAATTGTGTCCAAATATATTGACCGTTTGATGCTTTTGCAATTCCAACACCGATTTGAGTGTAATTTTTATTTAAAATATTTTCTCTGTGTCCCTGAGAATTCATCCAAGCATTCATTACCTGTTCCGGTGTTGTCTGACCTTTTGCAATATTCTCGCCCGCTGCAGTGTAAGCCACTCCAAATTGTTTTAACATATCAAACGGAGAACCGTACGTTGGAGAAGTATGATCAAAATAATTGAGTTGTGCCATATCTTTTGATTTCAGTCCGGCAATCTCTGTTACCTTTGAATTTTTAGATAAAGAA
>JARBTU010000042.1 GCA_029240015.1 Oscillospiraceae bacterium
ACCTTCACCCCGGTAATTTTATATACATAATCTTGAATTTTCTTATAATCAGCGAAAAAAGCATCCATGTTTTTATAAACTTTTTCATAATCATGTGAATAGCTGTGTATCGCTAACTGATGTCCTTCTTTAACAATGCGCTTATAATACTTTGCTGTTTCTTCCGACTCGTGGTGGATTACAAAAAACGTCGCCTTGACACCTTTCTGCTTTAATATATCCAGAATTTTCGGCGTCAGTGCCGTCGGTCCGTCATCAAAAGTTAGATACGCTACTTTTTTGTTCTTTGGATTTTGGGATGCATGTCTTTCTACATATACTTGCTCCAACGTTTTGGAAGATTCCGACTTGGTGTTGGAACTTATTCCTTTCCCCGAGCTGCTTGATTGCGCATTTCCCATAGTTTCTTTCGTATCGATATATTTTTTACACGAAGCAAACATCATCACAACAAACACCGCGCACATCATTATTCCTAAAAATCTGATTTTCTTTCTATCTTTCAATCCCCAAACCCCCTATAATTCAATTATAGCTTTTTAATTTTTAATTTCCAATAACATTCCAGTTACAAAAAGAAACAAAAACGCCCGAGATTGTAACCTTTTTGTCCTTTCGTTTTAATGCTTGTCTTTTACATCCTATTTTTACCCCTCTCTCTATATACCAAATTTCCGCAAAATGCAAAAACATTCCTCCATTCAATCGACGGAGGAATGTTTTAAGATATTAAATATATTTTTGATCCCATGCTTTTATCTTTGTTATAAATCCTTGTTTTCCCAATGATACCTTTAAATCTACGATATAAAAATTATTGTAACTTCCCATTTGGTCAATAAATAAGATCTTGTCTCCAACATCTGCTTTTATGATGTTAGGAATCCATACTTCCAAACAGGAAGCGTCTCTCCTGGAGCTCTCTAATAAATCATAGCCATACTGCGAAATGTTTCTGAACCATTCATCAGTCGGATGAAGATATCTTTCCCTAACAATCTTCTCGTTGGTCGCATAAGCGTTTTGCAGAACAATATCATAAATATTCCCGTTTTCATAATCTGTCTTAAGATACACTTTTGACACCATCTTGCTCCTGTCATAAGAAAGTGAAGCGAAACAAAACGAATTGTATCCACTGACATTATTAGAGATATAAACTGTATTTCCTGTCAGCACCTGTGTCGTCAAATATCCGTCTAAGGTGAGCAGAACAGGTTTCTCAAACATCTGCCTGCAAAAAAGATTTATTACATCAAAACAGCTTCTTCCTTTTTCGATTACAAGGTAATTGATACTGGGATTGCTCGAAAATCTTGTCCCTTTTATACCGAACGGCTTTGCATACAAATCATACATGTTCTGGGCAGTCTTTTGAAAAATGGTTGACGGCTCCACTTCGTTATCCATCATCAATGCCACCCTGTTTTTACAGTTCAGCTTTAAAAAGTTTCCGCCCGAGGACATATAAGCATTTTGCTTCTCCACGATTCCGCTGAACAGTATCTTATTATCATAATTAAATTCTACCTCGGTGAACTTCTTGTCCTGATTACTGAACAAAAACACCGCTTCCAACAGGTCACACGCATTAAACCTTTGCCTCCGATACGAAAAACTTACCAAGTCTTTTAAGTCCACGGTTTGCCCGTCATAGGTTCTCGCAACAAAACTGAACACGTCCCCGCCTCCTCTTGTTATAACATTACTTCAACAAACTCAAATTCATATTTTACAGCCGTCGGGTTGGATTCTCCTATCATCTTAAGCTTCACAAAATTCGCACTGAAGCTGACTCCTCCCGGTATGGTCAAAGACCCTGCTCCTTCCAACGAATAGTAACTCCACAACGAAAAGTATTGATCTATCGCGTTTTGCCCAAATAACTCTCCCCGTCCTCGGACCACTCTTGCTTTCCGTCCAAGAACCTGTACCACATCTCCTTTAAGAGGAGCAAAAAAATGGGCGGTTTCCTTCTCATCAATAATTTCAAAATGTTCAGGATTATAAGTAAATACATAGTCCTTATATAAAAATTTTCCGTTCACTTAAGCGAATCCTCCCTGCTTGTTTCATAAAGCCTTGTATACTCCTGATAAACCAAAGACAGGTCGCCAACAGACAGTTTTTTTACCGCTTCAATCCCAGAATCAAAAACGATCTTTCCTTGTTGATCAAATAAGCAGAACGCACACAGCGCACCGCTTTCCGCCCAAGCTCTTGCGAGCTGTTCACTCTCGGCATCTTTGCTAAGCACTTGATAGAGCGTTTCGCTTTCATCGATGCAGCGCAGTATCTCTTGTTTTGATAACAAACGCACTTCATATTGTTTAGGTAACAGCTTCATTTCTTTCAACCGAATCTCCGTCCTTCCGATAATATCTTTTCCCCGCATCTATCTTGTCGTTTCTACCCTGCTTGTGGAAACAAGTTCCACCGTTTCAATACTCTGTTTATTCAGTTCCATACTTTCTTTAATGTTCGTCCACTCACAGTTTTGATAAACGATATTTTTATGTGGTTTAACAACTACGACATTTATTTGGGCAAGATTATAAAAATTGATGAAATCTCCCGAGTCAAAACGGTTCAGAAAGACTCGTTTAATATGCAATTTGTAGATAGCATTTGAAAAATTACGCTGGATGGGGCCATTGCTTCCGAACTCATAGGAGTCCTTAAACGTTCTTACCGTTTCCACCTCATAACCGCAAGCAACAGCAAGCTTTTTCCCATTGACCTCAATATATATCTCTTTGCAGGTCGGAACCGAAATCAATTCCAAAAAAAATCCCCTCCCATCATTTAGTAATTACATGGCAGGTAACTGCCTTTCCTATCAGAACATACCCCGAAACAGATTTGTCAAATCCTTGCTTCTCGGCAGTAATCTGTTCAAAATCAAGTTCGCTGTCAAACACCATGTAATCACACAGTCTGGAAAAGATTTCGTGACATACATTTCCTCCGCTTTCAATTGGTGCATAGATTTTAAAACAAAATGTAACCTGTGCGTTCTTTCCATAAATCTCATTCGCATCCATTTGCCCGCTTGAAAGTCCAAGATAGTCGATAAAAGCTCCGTTTTGGATGCTTACATCGGATATCCCGATAGAAACGATTGGTTTTGTGATTTTGGTCACACTTTGTTTTGCGGGATACTCTTCCAAGACCAAAACATCTCCCAGTTTATTGCTGGCGATCAGATTTTCAACAAACTCTTGTTTGAGTTGTTTAAAATTCCCCATCTCACTCCTCCTCTTTTTGTCTTACAACCGCCCAGATATAAAAAATCTTTGATGAAATCATGATTTTCTCACTTCGGACCACTTCATAAAAGGTCTCTCCCACTCTTATATGGGAATGCGGTTTAAGTATGTCTCCATCAACGGGAAGTCCTATGTACTCGGCTACTTTTTCATACAAAGTTCCGATTTCTTCGGCAGAAATATCAAAAGTCAGCTTTCGGTTTTTAATTGGTATTATGACCCCGTATGTCTCTGTTTGTTTTCCATCAAATTCCACCATCGCTTTTGAACCGTACTTTTTAATAAACTTTTCCAATAATTTGAATCCGGACATAGCGTTACACCTGCCTGAACAAAAAATCAGTCGGTTCAAACAACGGCTGAACAATTTGCGAAAATTCATCTTTAAGCGCCGAAATCCGTTTGAGTTCCTCCTGAACGTTTGAAGCAACCGAGACGTCTCCCGTTTTTATACTCGCTGTATCACACTCAATCAATATATAGCGATAATACACAAAAACCGCGCAGGCATAAGTCAAGATAAGATCGTTTTTCTCTTTATCCACATTGGGCTTCAGTTTGGACTCGACTTCGTCAACTGTAGCTTTAATTAATGCATACTGATCCATCGCCTCTTCCATGCTGATTCCCGCAATCCCTGCAAAAACACTTGCCACCTTTGATGCATCCATATCTTTTCATCCCCCTTGTCTTGTTTTGAAAACCTACTCAACATACCGCCAGCTTAACAAGCGGTATGTTGAACGGGTTTTTGTCTATATTTTTAATACTTTTGCGGCATCGCCGAATATCTTTGCAAAGCCTGTGATAGATGTGATGGCCGAACGCTCCAACTGACGGTCAATCAATTTATCATGTTCAATCATCACATCGCCCGCAGAGACCATTTCAAGCGCACAGCGCTTGTCAAGCCCGATAATTTTTCCACTCGGAACACAGTTCGATTTTATAAGTACTGCACCAAGAGGTGTGACCAGCTTCCCTGTTCCGTGAAAATTCAGTCCCGCGGCCGCATCCTTAAACTCGGTTAGATTCAAAAGCTTGGTCATCACGTCAGGAGCCGCTATCAGCGTGTTGAGCTCATAATCGGTAAAAGTGTTCCAAAGCTTCAGAATATCCGAATAAGTAATGGTTCCACTGGTCTGAACAGAAATCTCTTCCGCAGCGCCGATGTTTCCGTCCCCGTTGAGCAAAACATTGATGGCATCACTAAGCTGAGACTTTGCAATGTATGCGCCGATTTGCTTTAAGGTAACCGTAAACAAATCAAGTCTTTGAAATCGGATTGCTTCATATGTAGCAACAAGCATTCTTCCTCGTTTTTTGAGCTTCACAAAGTTTTCCTGCAACGTAATTTTTGTGGTCGGAATGACCGCGCCCTCACAAACATCTTTAAGCTCTTTTTCGTCTTGTGAAGAAACCGATGTGATGGATCTGTAATCCAGTCCGTTGATAACGGTCTTTGTGGCAACGATTTCGTTCAGCGCATTGGCTTCGTCCATCCCCTGGCGAACCGCCCTTACCACATATTCAGGGAAAAGTGCTGCAGACTCTGAGGTGGTAAAAAACTTTTCAACCATGTCTGAACCGGATCCGGATACCTTGATATCATAACGTTTTAACTGTCTCTGAAAAGCGTCCAGTCCTGCTACGTCACTGTTGTCATAGCTTTTTGATGGATCAAGGTGTTCAAGCACCTCTGTAAAAGTCTTTCCCGCAATGTTATACATGCTTTTTTCAAGCTTGATGCTTTCAAATTGTGCCATTTAAAAAATCCTCCTTTTTTCTTTATAAAATAATGGTAGCTGTTTTTTCGGTGCTGTTCACATTAACAACCAAATAAGTAATTCCGGTTGGTTTTACCGCAACAGTGTTGTCTGCCCCCGCCGCCAATGTCTGATATCCAACTGTCGGCGCCGTTCCACTGTATTTCACTGTCACGGCGCCTTTAATCTGTATTCCTGCGTACGTTCCGTTTTTGGAAACGCACACGCCAACAAACTTCTCATCAACAACCGCAGCTTGTACTTCATTGTTATCCTTCATCGAAACAATGTCTCCAATACTGATTCCTGTCTTGCATTCGAGGGTAACAACGGTTTGCCCTACTCCGCCAAATGATATACTCATAGTAAATTCCTCCTATATTTTAAACTTTTCGTTTTTACAAACTTCTTCCGGTTTTGTGCTTCCAAACTGTGTCGGAAGCCCTTTGCGTTTTTCGATGCTTTGAACAAATGCTTTCTTAAAAGCGTTTAACTCCTGCACTCCGATTTTATTGGCAACCGATTCAATTACCTCTTCGGGAATCTGACTTTCCGACAGATATGACAGCCTTATCACTTCTGTTCTCAGCTCGTTGAGATATACTCTGCCAAAGCTAGCCTCTTCATCAAGATTCTTAATATATCCTGCTATTTTGGATGCTTCTGTCTGAGAAATCATCATCCCTTTTTTATCTGCCGATTTAATTGTGGTAATCAGTTCTTGCACACTCCTGTCAGAAGAACTGACTACGCTTAAAAAAGCGTTTGTTGCTCCAAATGCTTTCACAACACCCGCTCCCACCTGCGCGGGAACTGCTACGAAAGACCATTCATACGCGTCCTTCGGATCTTCCAGCAACACACAGCAAATGCGGTTGCCATATTGCTCCCCGCGCTTGTGGTCACAGTGCTCTTTCTTTAAATCTGCCCCACAGATTGAACAAGTCGCGGACCCCATTGAACACCCAACACTGACTTCCTTTTTGATTCCTGCATCAATCTCCAAAATCAGATCTTTATTGTTTTGGGTTTTCACCATATACGCTTTTGCTTTCAGATAATGATAAGGCTCTCCCACTTGGGTCATCCTTTGCTCATCCACCTCAACAGAAGTCTCAAAAATCCGTGCGGTCTGATTTTTCCCTTTTGGATTGTGGTCGAATATGCCTGTTTTTCCAACATACATTTGTCCCAACTTTTGAAGCGCATTAATGGTAAACCGCTCATAGTCTCTGTCAATCTCATTGTCACAAAGAATCACCGAAAAAACATAAACTTCTTCTGCCGTCAGCGCCCGTCTGGTAAACCGATTAATTTTTTCAAGCATCTCACCGTTGATTTCAATTTTTTCATCACGTTCCATGATTTTTGTCTCGTTAATTTTTAACACCTCCGCCATGTTGATTGATTTGGTTTTCATTTTCAAGTTTTTGTGCCTGTGCATTATAAAGCCTTGCTTTTGCGCCTTCTATTTCATCCTGAAGATTGATGGTGTTCCAACAAATCCTTGGCTCGCAAGTGTATCCGTTGATTCTTAAAAAAGTCCTGCAGATTTTTAGCACTGTCGGCGTTAAAATCCGTCTGTAATACTCAAGCTCACTTGTTAAAATATCCGCCTGCTGTTTGCTCATCCTCTCGCTGGTCGACCAGTTAAGTCCCAGCAAAAACGGCGGAATGGAAAGTTTCGCTACAATTTGTTCGAGCATCTGCCTTACCGGGATTTGCGTGTCAATAATCTGGTTGTCTGCACCGATGACTTTGATATCTACGTCCCCCACTGCGACAAAATCTTTTACCTGTCCGTTCTTACAGGCGTTCATTCCATCCGACCATTCACTTGCAATCTGCATGGCTCTTTCTCTTGCCTGCGATTTGTCTAGCGAGTCTCCCGACGGTTTATATGTCACCGCGAAACGGACATTCCCGACCCGGTCGAAGTTTTGCCCGACCGACTGAAAAATCCTCAGCAGAATTTCCGTCACAAAAGGCAGGCTTTTTAAAATAGAGACCCCCGTCACTTTTGCGGCAGGCGGATTCAGCGCACTGAACAAAACAAGCTGTGTATTCTTCACTTGAGTTAATCCAAAACTGTTGTTTCGCACGAAAATATCCGCTTCCAAAGGTGTTTTTCCTTCCTTGACTTCAATATTTTCAAGTGATGCGTGATAAAGACCCGCCACGCGGGACTGGTCTCCCGACAAAACAATTTCACCCACTGCGTTTCCATAGGTCAAAAGATTTTCAAGATACCCCGCCACAAATGATTCCATCCCTTTGGAACTTGCGCCTATAGGAACGTTATCATAAAAATCTTTCAGCATTCTTTGCGCAGAAACGTTGTCACACTCTACATCAAATCCCCCAACAAGCCGAACTATTTTCATGATAGCGGCGTCTATAATAGGCACTGCCTCTCTGATCGATTCATACAGTCTGGTCTCATTGCTGACAAGCGGAATATATCCGTTCAAAGAGCTAAACGGATGTGAACTGTCACGATAGGTCTGGACATTCTGAACATCCATCTGTTGTTGTTTCTTTCTGTTTAATAATCCCAAATACAACCCTCCTTTTTTAACGTTGTGCGGAAAGGACAAAAAAATCATTTGTCTCATTTTTGTCCATCACGGTATTGACAAAATATCGGATATCGTCCATGGCATGGTCATTTTCTTTTTTCGGCGTATCTCCACGTGCCTTTTCATCCCATACATACAGTGAAAACTCTCTTATTGAATCCTTGCAACGATCAGAAAACAAAATCTTCCCCTGCTTTAAGGCGTTGCTCACTCTTTGTATCCCAGATATTACATCATTTTTTGCTGGAATTACTTTAAACTTTTGATGCCGTCTGATACATTCGATAAAGCTTGCCGCCGACGGGTCAACAACCACTGCTTTGATTTCTTTTTTCTCAGCGAGTCTTAGAAGTTGTTCATAATACTCCTCGTCGGTTTTGCTTTGTCCGGATAGTCTTGAGTTATAATAGTACTCTTCTATCCTGTACCAAACTTCGCTTGCTCTTCCCCAAAGCCCTATTGACATCGGGTTGACCGTTCCATAGTCGCATGAAACATAGAATTCTTCGAAATCCTTTGGGAGACTTCCAGTCACATGCTTTTTTTGATCAAAGATACCATAGACAAGCCCTTGAGCCACCACCCACTTGCCCATCACAAACCGCTCAAAGAATGTTCCCGAATACAGGGACTGATATCGTCTTAAAATATCTCGTGACAGCGATGGGTTGTCTTCCATTAAAAAATGAACATACAACGCATTTTTTTGCTTTGATTTTTTGATCCATTCCAGATAAAACCAATGAAAAGGATGTTCGGGATTGCAGTTAAACCAAAATTTTGAACCCTCGACCGAGCATCGTGCAAGTGCCTGTTCCACAAAGCTTCGGGGCATGAGCGCCACTTCGTCGAGCAACACTCCCGCAAGGGTAATCCCTTGTATCAGTGCCGCCGAAGATTCATCCTTTCCGCCAAAAAGATAGAAGGTGTTTTTTCTTCCGCCAAGTTCAACTTCAATAATGTTTTTAGAAACTTTTTCCAAACAAACGAATCCCAGTTGCGAAAGCGTATTAATGAGGGGCGTAGTGACATTTCTTCTTAAAGAAGTCACCGTTTTTCCGCAAATCGCAAAAGATTTCCCTTCAAAGTTCGCAAAAGCCCAAGAAACAAACGAAATGGACATGCAAAGCGTTTTTCCGCTCCTCACTGCACCGTCGCAAATAATCGCATCGTGCTGATTATACGGACTGTTTTTACACCACCAGGTCAGAACTGCCAGCTGTTTTTTTGAGAACGGTTTAAACTCAATCATCCACAAGACTCTCTTCCTGTTCGGTGTTCACAGCGCTTTGCTCCAATGCCTTATAAAATCCTTCCATCTTGTTTTCGCCCTTATCCTGTTCCGAAAGTAAAAGCAATTTTTCCAGCGCCTTAAAACGGTCAAAAAACTTGATTTCGAACCCGCCGTCTTTTTGTTTCTTGATCTCCGAAATATGGAACAGGTCAAGTTCGTCGATTTGTTGTTCGTCCATGTTTCCTGAAACCGCCAAAAGCTTTATCGGGTCACAAACCGAACCAAAAGCCAGTCGTTCCAGCCCCGATTTTACCGAACAAATTCCTTCCTTTTTTTCAACCGCTCTCTTGATATGCTCAATAATATGAGGCATCTGCAAAAGTCTTGCTGCAGTCTTTTCGGCAACAAAAGAAAGATATCCCGCTTTAATTGCCGCTTCTTTTGGATTCTGAAGCTTTTCGTAGTAATAGCAAAAAAACTCCTCTTTTTGCTTTAATTTTTTCATTTCTAAACGCAACCTCCTTTTTATCCTTTTCACCATCCCCAACAAAAACAAAAAGAGTTGCACGCAAACGTGCAACTCTCGAAAAAATATTTAATTTAAAATTAAAAAGTTTAAACTGCCGCTATAATTAAAAGAATGTCAGGATTTCAACTTTCATTGCTCTACTGAGTATATAATCCAGCTGATGGTTTCAAGTATTTTCAACTATTAATTTAATATATTGACAATTTGTTTCTAAAAGGGTATACTTTATATTATTAATGTAAATTTTAAATAGTATCGGCTGTGAAGAGACAAACTGGGGTAAGGATAACCACAAGAGAGGGAAGCTGACTGGTGCAATGCTTCTGCTATCCATCACAGAGGCCATCTTGGAGCTGT
>JARBTU010000043.1 GCA_029240015.1 Oscillospiraceae bacterium
TTAAAGTTTACCGGCGCTTGTTTTAACAATTTATAGGCTTCAATCTGGAGGTCATTCCCTTTGGTTTCTTCTTCCCCGATATTAACAAGCCCTACCCTTGGGTTTTTGACCTTAATAATCTTGTTCATATAAACCGAGCCCATGATTCCGAATTGCATGAGCATCTCTGGCTTGCAGTCTAGATTCGCTCCGCCATCCATCAGCATATAACATCCCTTGTCCGACGGAATGATTGGCGCGAGTGCCGCTCTTTTGATTCCTTTGATTCTTTTAACGATATAAGAAGCTCCCACGACAATGGCTCCTGTGCTCCCTGCGCCAACGAAAGCATCACCTTTGCCCTCTGCGAGCAGTTTGAATGCCACCGCCATAGAACAATCATTTTTTTCTTTCAGGATTCGCACAGGGTTTTCTTCGACATCAATCACGGTCGGGGCATGAACAATATCTATATTATGAAGACTAATATTATTTTTATCCGCAACCTCTTTAATAATGCTTTCATCACCTGTAACGATTATATCGACTCCATGCTGTTTTACCGCCATTTCACACCCTTGCAAAACAGCCAAAGGTGCATTATCTCCGCCAAATCCATCCACAATAATTTTCATTTTTGTCCCTCCGTCTATACTGGATGACACTGAGTCATTCGTACTGTACCAAGCATTCTTTCAGGCTGTCTATCCCTCTTGATGCAATCGTCTGATAACGAAGCTTTTTGTCTTTTATTCTTTCCGGCAAGCTTGGAAGTATCCCCATGTTACAGCCCATTGGCTGAAAATTTTGCACGGTTTCATCACTTATGTAATGTGACAACGCCCCTAACATGGTGTCTCGAGGCAAGACAATCGGCTCTTTCCCGAGCAATATTCTCGACAGATTTTTGCCTGCCAAAATTCCGCTTGCGGCAGACTCTATGTATCCTTCCACGCCTGTTATCTGTCCTGCAAAATAAATTCTTTTTTCTTTTTTAAGATTAAAACTGTTGTCCAAAAGCCTTGGACTGTCTATAAAAGTATTGCGGTGCATGACGCCGTACCGAACGATTTCAGAACCCTCAAGCCCGGGAATCAACGAAAAAACCCGTTTTTGTTCTCCGAATTTCAAGTTTGTCTGAAATCCGACCAGATTATAAAGTGTTCCTTCTGCATTTTCTTTGCGAAGCTGAACGACCGCCCACGGCCTTTTTCCTGTCTTAGGGTCTGTCAGTCCGACCGGTTTTAACGGTCCGAACCGAAGCGTGTCCTGCCCTCTTTTTGCCATGACTTCCACCGGCATACAGCCTTCATAAACTTTCATGGATGCCTTGTCAAATTCTTTTAAAGGTGCAATCTCCGCATTGATGAGTTGGTTGTAAAACAACTCATACTCCTCTTTATCCATCGGGCAGTTGATATAATCATCGTCGCCTTTCCCATATCGGGATGCAAAAAAAGCTTTGTCAAAATCAATGCTTTCCGCAGTCACGATTGGTGCGGCGGCATCAAAAAAACTTAAATACTCAACACCCAGCAGCTCTTTTATGCTTGCAGCGAAGGCATCGCTCGTAAGCGGTCCTGTTGCAATTATACAATATCCGCTTGAAATTCGGGTTAATTCCTCATGAATAATATTTATATTTGAATGTGATTTGATTTTTTGTGTCACGAGGTCAGAAAATTTTTCGCGATCCACAGCAAGGGCTCCTCCCGCGGCAACGGCGGTCTTTTTCGCACATTCCACGATAATCGAACCCAACAGTTCCATCTCGTGCTTCAAGAGTCCAGCGGCGGAGTCAATCCTCTCCGCTTTAAGCGAGTTGGAACAAACCAATTCCGCAAACCCATCATAACTATGTGCTGGAGAATGCTTTTTTGGCTTTTGCTCGTATAAGTCGACCTGTACTCCGTTATTGGCAAGCTGCCATGCGGCCTCGCATCCGGCAAGTCCCGCTCCGATAACGCTGACTTTCATCAATCTTTTAAACCTCTTTCATAATCGCAGCTTTCTTTTGCGCAATAAATCTTGCCCATTTTCCCGCGTTTCTTCAACAATGTTTCGCCGCACTTCGGACAATTTTCTTTCATCGGCTCATCCCATGTCATAAATCCACACTTTGGATTGTTTTCGCATCCAAAATATTTCTTGCCTGTCTTCGATTTTTTCTCTAATATCTTTAAACCGCAAAGCGGGCACCTCCCACCTGTTTCGGTAACTATTTTCTTAGTGTTCTTACATTCGGGGAAACCAGGACAAGCCAAAAACTTGCCAAACCGTCCGATTTTAATGACCATCTTTCTTCCGCAAAGCTCACAGTCAATGTCCGTTTCTTCGTCTGGAACCTTGACGCGCTCGCCTTCCATGTCTTTTTCGGCTTTGGTCAGCGTTTTTTCAAAATCACCATAAAAGTCACTTAATGTGCTCACCCAGTTCTTGTTGCCTTCTTCGACCTTGTCCAAATTGCCTTCCATCTTGGCAGTGAAATCCACATCAACAATGTTGGGAAAACGATCTTTCATAAGCTGTGTAGTAACTTCCCCTAAGGCAGTCGGCTTGAGTTGCTTGGCATCACGCTCAACATAGCTTCTGTGAATCACCGTAGTGATTGTGGCGGCATAGGTACTTGGTCGCCCGATTCCGTTTTCTTCAAGTGCTTTAATAAGAGAAGCTTCTGTAAACCGTGGGGGCGGCTGAGTGAAGTGCTGGTTGCCCAGCAGACTTTTTAACTTTAAAATGTCACCCTCTGTTAGCGCAGGAAGCTTTCCTTCTTCTTCAACCTCTTCGTCTTTTCCTTCCTCATAAAGGACGGTAAACCCATCAAATTTTACACTGTATCCGGATGCCTTAAACAAATAGTCGTTGGCGTAAATTTCAGCAGAAACCGTATCCAATAACGCATTCGCCATCTGGCTTGCAATAAATCTTTCCCAAATCAGCTTATAAAGCTTATATTGATCGGTAGTGAGTGACGCCTTAAGTTGGTCTGGAGAGAGTTCCGGCATTGTCGGACGTATCGCCTCATGCGCGTCCTGAGAATTCGCCTTCGATTTATAAACTTTTGCCGTTTGCGGGATATATTCTTTTCCGTATTTCGTCTCAATAAAAGTGTACGCGGCGGTTCTTGCTTCTTCCGAGATTCTCAGCGAGTCGGTACGCATATAGGTGATAAGACCTGTTGCACCCAAATCTGCGAGTTCGATTCCCTCATAAAGCTCCTGAGCCGCTTTCATGGTTCTCCTTGCTTGAAAACCAAGTTTTCTTGATGCTTCCTGTTGCATGGTCGATGTAGTAAAAGGAGGTGCTGCAGATTTCTTTCGAACGCCTTTTTTAACCGTTCCAACAACAAAATCAGCGCCTTCTAATTTTGCCAAAATCTCGTCCGATTGTTCTTTAGATTTAATTTCAATTTTATTTCCCTTTTGACCATAAAATTTTGCAGGGAAAGCTTTTTTAGCCTGCTTTGTGTTAAGCAGTGCGTCAATGGTCCAGTATTCTTCTGCGACAAAATCCCGAATCTCCAGTTCACGGTCGACTATTAACCGAACAGCCACAGACTGAACACGGCCGGCAGAAAGTCCGCGTCTAACTTTTTTCCACAAAAACGGGCTTAATTTATAGCCTACGATTCTGTCGAGTATCCTTCTCGCCTGCTGTGCATTTACAAGATCCAAGTCAATTTTTCTCGGACTTTCCATTCCCGAATGCACCCCTGATTTGGTAATCTCGTTAAATGTAACCCGGTTTTCTTCGCTGACTTCGAGCCCCAAAATATGCGCAAGATGCCATGAAATCGCCTCTCCCTCTCGGTCGGGGTCGGTTGCAAGATATACTTTTTCTGATTTTTTAGCTTGTTTCTTTAAGCTTTTTATAAGATCTTCCTGTGTTTTAATGTTTATATATTGAGGTTCAAAATTGTTTTCGATATCTACGCCCATTTTTGTCTTGGGAAGATCACGAATATGTCCCATGCTTGCAACAACTTCAAAACCGTTTCCTAAATATTTTTTTATCGTCTTTGCCTTCGCAGGCGACTCCACTATCACTAAATCGGACATTTTTCAACCACCTAATCAAATTTATTGTTATAACAATACTGCAACCATTTTCCATAAGCTCGCACAGCACCGTTTAATTCTCGTTTTCATTGTCAGCCAATCCAAATCGCCTTCCAGAATAGCTGGAAACTACCCCCACAATCTCCAACTCCGTTAAAACAGACAGAAGTTTATCCATGCTCAATCCCGTCTTTAACGAAATCTCTTCTATGTGAATCGGCTCAAAATCCAAAACTTCGTATACTCTCAACGCGTTTTCATCCAGTCCATCTGGCAGATTCGGTTTTTGTCTTTCATGTTTCCTCTCAGAATCGGCATTCTTATTATATGTAGATTTCTCGTCAGAAACCTTCAATTCTGTATATGAAACTTGTTTTTGATCTTTGATACTATTTAATATTTTTTCAACATCCAGTTTATGCGCATAACTTAAATAATATTGAAGTAAAATATCGGACGGATGGTAAACTGCAATCGCTCCATCTCTTAGATATTTTACGACGCCCGCATATTTAGGGTTCCCATAAACCAGCGGGTTGACACAAAAAATTTCTTTTCCCTGTTGCAGGGCATGCTCTGCCGTAATCAATGCGCCGCTTCGCTCGGGTGCTTCTGTAATCAGAACACTTACTGCAAGTCCTGCCATCAGCCTGTTTCTGATGGGAAAATATCTTCCCGTGACGCCTGTTCCCGGAGGAAGTTCGCTTATTAAGGCTCCATTTTTAAGAATCTCTTTTTTCAGTGCGGCATTTTTTAACGGATAATTGACATCCAGACCACATCCAAGGACAGCTAACGTCCTGCCATTTGCTTTGAGCGCGCCCCTGTGTGCATACTCATCAATGCCAACCGCACATCCGCTGATAATTGTCATCCCAACGTTCGCAAGTTCATAACAAAGATTACCGGTAACTGTTTTTCCATAATCGCTTGCATTACGGGTTCCAACAACCGCAATAGACGGACATTCGTCTATATCATCGATGTTCCCCCAAGCATAAATAACCGGAGGTGTGCCGAAAATCGTCTTGAGTCGATTGGGAAAACGCTCATCATCCTGAGTCAAAATCGTAATTTCAAGGCGTTCACAATCTGATATGATTTGTTCCGCGCGCTCCATGGACGTAGCTTTTGCTGTCTTCTTCTGTGTGTCCGTCAAAAAGTCGACGCCATCAAAATCATTTTCTCTTAAATTATAAAATTGCTCGATATCTTCGTATTCAGAGATAATCTTGTTGGTCGCTTCGTCCCCTTTCGGAATTGCTTCCGACAGCCAAATCCAGTGCCTCAAATCAGCCATAACATGTCCCCCATACTCCCAGAATCTCATTACTGATCTTTGCTGAGTTCCCACATTAAGATGCTTGCCGCAACCGCAGCGTTCAAAGACTCTGCCTTTCCCTTCATCCTGATCGTAACCTTTTTTTTGCAAGCTTTTACCAAATCTTTATCAAGTCCGTTCCCTTCATTTCCAATACATATGATAAACGGACGCTGACTATTTTGGCTTACATCGTTTACCGACTGTGCGTCTTCATCAATAACCGCAGCCATAGTATCAACATCAGCCCCGATATTATTGATAAATCTCACAGCATCCTCAACAACCAGCATGTCCATTCTAAGCAAAGAACCCATTGTAGAACGAACGACTTTTGGGTTATATATATCACAGCAGTCTTGGGTCAATATGACACCGTCAAAGCCTAAAGCGTCTGCTGTTCTTATAATCGTCCCTAAGTTACCGGGGTCTTGGATACTGCACAACATGACAAAAGACCTTTTATTGTATATTGTATCAACGTTAATATGTTTGTCAAGCTTTTTGCACACACAAAATATCCCTTGAGGGGTTTTTGTATCCGACATTTTGCTTTCCAGCTCTTGTGAGATAATAAAAAAATCTTTGCATCTTCGGCTGATTTCTTCTAACTTGTCATAATATTTTTCATAGCAGTCCTTTGTTACAAAAACTTTCTCAATCTCTATCCCTTCGCAAAACGCCTCAAGGCATATTTTAATTCCTTCTATTGCAAAAACACCGGCATGAGCCCGTTCTTTTTTGCTGCCGCATAACTTTACATATTCCTTAACGTGGCTGTTCTCCCTGCTTTTAATATACTCCATGTCTAGCCCTTCTCATACGGTGTTTTATACGAAAACACGCCCGAGTCATATGACACGGGCGCTATGATTTCTCATTATATTGCAGATTTTGCTTTTTCACAAAGTGCAGCAAACGCAACAGCATCATTGATCGCTATTTCAGACAACATTTTACGGTTCAAAGTGATGTTTGATTTTTTAAGACCGTTCATAAATGTCGAGTAATTCATGCCATTTAGTTTGCAGCCGGCAGAAATTCTTGTAATCCAAAGACTTCTGAAATTACGTTTTTTCTGTTTACGACCAATATAAGCATATTGACCGGATTTCATTACAGCTTCTTTTGCTGTTTTGAACAGTTTAGATTTGCCGCCCCAGTATCCTTTAGCCAATTTGAGAACTTTTTTTCTTCTCTTGCGGGTCATCATTGCTCCCTTAACACGAGCCATAGTTTATACCTCCAAAAATCGGTTAGTTTTAAAAATTTATAGCTATTATTTGTAAGGAATCAGCAATTTTATTGCAGGAACGTTTGTCTTGTCTGCATATGCACCCTTACGCAAGTTTCTTTTACGTTTAGTTGATTTCTTGTTCAAGATATGTGACTTATATGCGTGCGCACGTTTCACTTTACCGCTTTTAGTAAGATTGAAACGTTTTTTTGCACCGCTGTGTGTCTTAACCTTTGGCATATTTTATCCTCCTTATTTCTATTTAACTGGCTTAGACGCAATAAACATAGCCAAGCTACGACCTTCCATTTTAGGTTGTTTTTCCACAACACCATGTTCAGACACAGCTTCTTTAAACTTGTCTAAAAGGCCGTTACCCAAATGAGTATGTGCCATTTCACGTCCGCGAAATCTAATTGAAACCTTAACCTTATCACCCGATTGTAAAAACTTAAGGGCATGGCTGACCTTTGTGTTAAAATCGTGCGTATCAATGTTTAAAGACATTCTGATTTCTTTTACATCAACGGTTTTTTGGTTTTTCCTTGCTTCCTTGTCGCGTTTTGCTTGTTCAAAACGGAACTTGCCGTAATCCATGATACGACAAACAGGCGGCTGTGCCTGCGGAGCAATCTTCACCAAATCCAAATTTTTGTCAGCAGCGATTTTTAAAGCATCTCTTGTTGCAAGGATGCCAAGCTGACCTCCGTCTGAATCCACAACGCGAATTTCTCTGTCACGAATTTCCTCATTAATGAGCAGTTCTTGTTTGCTAATAATAAAGCACCTCCAAAACCTAGATAAATAGGTTAGCTAAAAAAAGTTAAAACGAAGTAAAACAATAAATAAAAAAGCACAGACATTTTAACCGTCTGCGCTTACAATACAACAAAAAGTGTAAAAACCCAATTTGCAAAGTATTGACCCATGAAGCGCAACAGCCCATAGGTGAGAACGGTTGGTTGTTCTACTTTGTTTTTCTAGATTAGTTTACCAATTTTAATCGGTATTGTCAATATATATTTTAAAAATTCTTATAAAATAATTTCTTTTCCAAGATGGGTAGAGTATATTATACATTGATTGATTGGTTTTTCAAAGCACTTTCCCAAGGCTTTCTTATATAGCAGCAACTGTTGCTCGTATCTTTCAACGAGTTGATCAGGATTTTGTACTGCATCTGTTTTATAGTCGATAACAGAAACACTCTCTCCTTCAACAATCACACAGTCGGCTATTCCCTGAATCAGTATTTGAGGTTGTTCTCCGCTCAAGTCCAAGTCATCATACACTTCGCCTGCATTTACTTCATCAAAAAACCTAAACTCTCGCCATATCTCATCTGCATTTAAGATTCTGCTCATTAATTTTGAATGAAAAAACGTCTCTAATTTTTGAATGGATAAGGCTTTAGTCTCACTTTCGGTTAAAAATCCATCCACCAGCAACCGTTCAATCTCAGACATCAAATCTTTTCTTGCGTTGTGATAATCGGCAAACTGCATAAATTTATGGACAATTGTCCCTCGCTCGGACGGCGTTAAATGGTCCTTTTTAAAAAAATCCGGTCTTTCTCTAAGCTGGGTTTGTTCTCCGCGTTTTTTCTTGGTAATGTCCGTAACCGACAGCTTAGCTGGGATTTTAGACAAATCTTCGTCTTGATACTCAAAATCGAGGTTATTGCGAAGTTGAGAAAGGATAGCGTCATTGGGTTTGGATTGAAAATCAATCTTAATTTCCTCCTGCGCAGATTCCTCTTTGTCATGTGAAGCAATAACAAAAGTCTTATAACCAGATTGCTCTTCTAAAACCTCTGTGTTTAACGAATATAAACTTCTTAATGACTGCATTCCGCTTTGTCTTGCTGCCGTCATTAAGAGCCAGTCCGCATAACTTCCCGCGCTCCTTACAACATAAGGAACTATCCCTATCTTGTCATCAAGTCCTGCGCTGATGGATTTTACTTTCTTTTCGGCGTTTTTGAGCGACAGCGTGATAATAAGCTTTTCTTTGGCTCTTGTCAACGCAACATAAAGGATTCTCATCTCTTCTGACAACGCCTCTTTTTCAAGCTGAAGTTTAAGCGCTTCGTGCGGGGCAGTGGAATATTGTTTCAGCTTCTGAGGCTCTCTGACTTTTGTCCAAAACCCAAGCGTAGAATGAATAAGGCTGCCGGCGTTTAAATCTCTCGTATTGAATTTTTTGGAACAATCGCTCAAAAAGCAAATAGGGAATTCCAATCCTTTTGAGCGGTGAACGCTCATCACTTTTACAACATTTGCATTCTCCGAAGCGGTGTTCGCTCCTGAAAAATCATGCCCTTCTCTTATGGCTTTGTCAATGAAACGGATAAATCCGGATAATCCTCCATAACCAATATCCTCATACTGTCTGGCATATTCCAAAAATAATCTGAGGTTCGCCTGCCTTTGTTCTCCCTGCCGCATCGCTCCCACTATTTCTATAAAATCAGTCTTTTCATAAATTTTCTGAACAATGCTTTCCAGTCCAATCATTACGCTTTGTGTTCTTAAATCGGATAATATCTGTAAAAACTCATTGCTGTGAGCATCTCCTTGCTTAGCATGTTCCAAAAGAGCAACATAGAACTTTGCATTTTTGTCCGCAAGCCGGACTTTCGTCACTTCATCTCCAGAAAATCCGAAAAGCGGAGACATTAAAACAGACAACAGCGGAACATCCTGAACAGGGTTATCAATGATTCTTAGGAAATTGATCATCACGGAGATTTCGCGGGAATCGAAGTAGCTTTTCTTGGCATCTGACCATGCCTCAATCCCGCATTTTTGCAGCTCTCCTATAAAAATATCCGCTTTGCTCATCGTTCTTAATAAAATGCAAAAATCTTTGTTTTCACACTTTCTTATCTTCCCGTCTTTATCTTGCACCAAAAAACCTTCAGACAACATTTTGCCGATTGTTTCGGCGACGTGCTTCGCTTCAAGTGTATCTTTATCTTCCTCATCAGAATCTTCTTTGTCCTGTTCAACAATATGCAGCTCACAGGACATTTGAGCAGACTCCGCATAATCTGCACACGCATAAAGCTGTTCCTCTTCACCATAGCTGATTTCACCGACATCGGGACTCATAATCTG
>JARBTU010000044.1 GCA_029240015.1 Oscillospiraceae bacterium
AAAAATGAGAGGAGTTTTTAGCCATGAGTTTGAAAGAACAAAAATTTTATGTCTGTAAGCATTGCGGAAATATCATAGGAATGATCGAAAGCTCGGGAGCACCTGTTTCATGCTGCGGGGATGAAATGAGCGAATTAGTTGCCAATACAACCGACGGTGCTGTTGAAAAACATCTTCCTGTAGTTGAGATTGAAGGGAATAAAGTCATTGTTTCTATCGGCAGTGTGCCTCATCCTATGTTGGAAGAACACCACATTTCCTGGGTTTATCTCCAAACCAATCTCGGAGGGCAAAGAAAATGTCTTGAAGTTGGTGCTGAGCCTAAAGCATGTTTTAAACTTTGTAAAGACGAAACCCCGACTGCTGCTTTTGAATATTGCAACCTACATGGACTATGGAAAACTGATATCAAATAATCTTTTATTGCACACATTCAATTTAGTTTTCTCATATAAAAATCTCCCGATGCAAAATAAATTGCATCGGGAGATTTTTATATTCATGTCATTGAAAATCGTTTAAATAATCATCATAATTAAAGTCATATGATTGGGTCTGCTGAGAAGACACAGGGTCAGGGTTTCTCACAATGAAAACTGTAAGAACTTCGTTACCAGCAATATCTATCGTCGTGTTTACATCTCTGCTCAAATTAGACACATATCCATTTTCTTTTTCGAGATTTTCAACATATTCGACCTTATTTTTAATTCCTAATTTATTAAGCTCTGCAATATATTCATTTTCTTTGAGCCCATAAAAATCCGGTATTTTAGGGAACTGTGTTCCTCTGCTTATCATTACTGTCACTTCTGTATTTAATTCTACCGGAGTCTCAAATTTAATAGACTGTCTAAAAATTGTCCCTTTTTGATACTCCTCATTATATTCATATTGTGGAATAATTTTAAGCATCATGGTATAATCCTGATTAATTTTCACTGAGTCATATAACTGTCCCACCAAATTTGGCATACCATAAGTTAGTGTTTCACTGTTCGTCGCCTTACTGGAACTTTTTGAAATAATATCTATGCTCGCAAGCGAAACTGTATCTCCATTGTTTCCACTTGACACAAATATAATAATCAAAGCGGCAACAATCAATAATATTCCGCCCGTTATACCTGTCGCAATGAGCCAATATTTCTTTCTTGATTTCGGTTCAACTTCTTCTTGTGAATCAGAAATAGAGACAACATCTCCATCGCCCGTTGCATCAAAAAGTTTGGTTTCAAGCTCCTTAATGGTCTGCATCCTGTTGTCCGGTGATAGCTTCATCGCAAGCATGATTGCATTAGAAACATGCTTTGGCACATTTGTATTCAAAATATGCGGTGCCAATAAATTATCATTAATCGAACGGCTCATCGCCTCAGGAGGCATTGTTCCCGTCAGCGCTTTATATAAAACCGCGGCTATAGAATAGACATCCGTCCACGGTCCATGCCAACTGCTGGCTGAGTATTGTTCGGGAGCAGCATATCCTGAAAAAAGCTGTGCACTCAACTCAGTCCTTGCTGCACGAGCAGAACTGATACAAAATCCACCAAGCTTAAGCTCGTTCTTCTTTGTAACTATAATCGTTTCCGGTGCAATCCCTCGATGGATAATATTAGAACCATGAATCAGCGATAATGTATTGAGAATCGGCATAAACATTTTTGATGTTTCTTCCCAATTCAGTTCTCCGGCATTTTCAATTAAGTATTGGCGCAAAGAAACTCCGCCATCTATATGCTCATGAACGGCATAAGCAGTGTTGTTTTCTTCAAATACTTCGTAAACTTGAATGATTCTTGTCAGAGTCCTCATTTTAGAAATATTCTTTGCAAGTTCAATAAAATCAGACATCAACGCTTTATATTGCGTTTCACATCCCGGTATTACATGAACTGTGATGTTATCCTCTTCACGATTCGCAAGCGCATCGGGCAAATATTCTCTTAGCTCTATGACGCTTTCAATTTCCTTATCAAAAGCAATATAAGTAACGCCTTCTCCGTTATAGTTAAGAACTTTTCCAACAACATAGCGATTACTCAAAACCGTATTAGGCGCTAAATACATCGGCAAATGCGGAGTTCCTTCTATATA
This sequence comes from Oscillospiraceae bacterium, assembly GCA_029240015.1. Lineage (GTDB taxonomy): Bacteria > Bacillota > Clostridia > Oscillospirales > Ruminococcaceae > JARBTU01. The sequence continues at coordinate 2,098 of JARBTU010000044.1, forward strand.
TCCACAAAAAGGACAAACAGTATTGTTGCCGATATCTTTCATGCAACCTGCACAACGCTTGTTATCTGGAACCATAAAACTCACACTCCAAAATCATATAGGTATTATGCACACACTTTCTCATATTTCACATTTAGTCTAATCTATATAGTATCAATAGAGATTGATTTTGTCAACTATTTTTATGTATTTCATCCTATCAGCGACACTTCCCTACTATAATATATTGCCTTACAGCCAAAAAAATAACAGTCTAAAATAGACTGTTATTTTTTTAATGAATACGAGATATCCTTTATATTTTAATATGAACCACATGACTTTTTCCGTCGAGTTCAACAGTCTCTTCCTTCTTACTTTCTGAAGAATCTGATTTATTTTTGTCTGCATAAACTTTTATCAGCGTGTCACTGTAATTCATGACCACCTCAAAATTGTCCCACTCTTTTGGTATATTAGGTTTGATATACACTTTTCCATCCTTTATCTTGATGCCCAAAAGGCTTTCAAGAATGGCTCTGTAGTACCAGCCTGCCGCTCCTGTATATAAACTCCATCCACCTCTTGCATACGCGGAAGGATTGGTATAAATATCTGCTGCCATATAATATGGTTCAAGCAGGTAATTTTTGCCCAAATCAACATTTTCATACCTTTTTGCAGGATTAAGCATTTTGATCAGTTCATATCCTTTTTCGGTTTCTCCCAGTTCCAGCATTGCCATTGCAAACCAGACAGACGCATGAGTATACTGTCCGCCGTTTTCCCTTACTCCCGCCGGATAAGCCTTTACATAGCCTGGATTTTGCTCACTTGTATCATAGCTTGGCGTAAAAAGTTTGATGATCTGATGCTCTTTATCAACCAATTTTTCGTAAACAGAAAGCATTGCTGTCTTTTTTCTTTCATCATTTTTCATATCAGAAAGAACACTGAAACTTTGAGGAAGTGAATCAATCTGGCATTCGGCAGAAGTATGCGTTCCCATCTTATCTCCGTTATCAAAAAATGCCCTGATATACCATTCTCCGTCCCAACAATGCTGTTCTATCGCGTCAAGCAGTTTTTGGGCTTTTTGCTCATAATCTTTTGCTAAATCCTCTTCACCTTTTTTTAGACAAATTTTCGAGAACCTTGTTAAAACGATGGACAAAAACTGAGACAACCAAACGCTTTCTCCTGTCCCCAATATACCGACTTTGTTGTATCCGTCATTCCAGTCTCCGTTCCCAATCAAAACAAGCCCATGCTCGCCAAGATGATACCCTCTGTCAATTGCTCGTTTACAATGTTCATAAACTGTCTCAGAAAAATCACTATATCCCACTTCGACATATTTTTCATGCTCGGAGTCCTTCAGTTCCGGCGCCACAACGTACTTTGTTCTGATGTCAAGCAAACTCGTGTCGCCCGTTTTTTCCATATATTCGCACACAGTATACGGAAGCCAAAGCATGTCATCGGAACACCTTGTTCGCACGCCTTTTTTGCTCCCTCCAAACTTGGGAAGATTATGCCACCAGTGCAACACATCGCCCTGTTCAAACTGACTGGCACAAGCACGAAGAATCTGTGCTCTGGTTACTTTAGGGTCAATAAGAAGATAAGCACAAACATCCTGCAGCTGGTCTCTGAATCCATATGCTCCTCCACATTGGAAGAACCCGGTTCTTCCGTATATTCTTGATGCCTTAGTCTGATGGACAAGCCAGGTATCAAACAAATGATCCAGCGCTTTATCCGGTGTTTTTATCTGGATGGAATGAGGAACGTCCGATGATTTATTCAGCGGCATTCGAGACATTTTTAAGGCACCTTCTTTGCTCGTGCCAAAGGATAAAACAAATCTGATTTTTTCGCTTTTTTGAGGTGGAAGCTCTTTTTTAACAATAACGGCACAACAAGGATCAGGCAAAGGAAGCTGGCTCTTTTCTACCCATCTTCCGCACAAAAATCCCGCTCTGTCGAAAACAAAATTGCTTTCGGAATCAAGTGCCCCCATCGCCATATAGGACCTGACCGCATCGTTAAATGGATTCCTCATTACGACCATCTGGTCTTCTGTAACCTCTCCGCTTATTTGACGGGCGTTTTCACGAGTCACCCCAAGCGTTGGTTCAATATAATAAGCGCAGTCAAGAGAAACCGGGCATTCTCCTGTGTTATAAAGTTCCACATCCACATATTTTACCATTCCAGTTGCACCGACCTTTACACTTACATTACTTTTTACGGTTTTGAATTTTCCATAATATTTTGCACTGTCAGGATTAAACACCGCCTGTGAACCGTTTATGATGTCGTAATATTTATCTGCAATGCCCACAATCAACATCTCTCCCCTGTTGTCACTCATGGTGTCATTGTACCAAGGCGTTAATTTGTTTTCTCTGGAATTGATTGCCCACGTAAATCCCAATGCCTTGTCAGAAACCAATGTTCCGAAAGATGGATTTGCAAGAATGTGGCAAAAAGGGAGCTTTGGTGTCGTCGTGATATAAAAGCTGTCTTTTTGAAATTCTCCTGCACTTATTTTATAGCTGTCAGGGCAATCTACCGACACAGGGCTTACCGACAAAAGCTCGACGGGAGAAAAATCCTGAGAAGGCATGTTGATTCTTACCATTGACCTCGGCGCAATATGAGAAGCAGCGGCACTAAGCACTGTGATACACTCCTCATCAATCAATGCAGAATCAACCAAATGGATTCCGCATCTTTCTCCAATTAAGTTTCCACAGCTGTTGCAGCATATTTCTCCCACAATCATGTTTTTAATAGGCTTATTGTATTCTCCGCCTTCTTTAAAAACAAAAACCAAATCAAAATCTACTCTTCCCAGATTTAACTTTTCTTTGCAATTGATATAATTCTTTACTCTTTCACTGTCGTTTTCGCTGATAACTTCCACCAAGATAATCGGAAAATCTCCGGATATGCCCATCTTCCACAGACTTTTCTTACCCAACTGGTTTTGTTCGATTGCCTGTTGATTGATTTTGCTGTCTCTCTTTTGGAACAAAAGCTGAGGAAGAATTGATGTGATTAGCCGCCCTTCCACACTATCCGTCGTAATCAGCGAATGCGCGGCCTGACTTTGTTCGATGATTCCCTGTGTCCTGATATCTATGATTGCTTGGGTTGCCTGCTCTCTGGTTTTCCCCGCTGAAATAATCATTGTATAGTCTGTTTGAGAATGTGCCCATATCTGTGTCTTAATTTTGATGGCAATTGCAGGATCAGGTGTTCCTGTACTTTTTCCAAAATCTTTCGAGATGTTATCAAACAAAGACATCATTCCATTTGGAGTCGTTAGAATGTTCTCTCTGTTTGCTTCATATTCAAAGTTTACATCTTCTAAGAATCCGACCGCCATAAAAACAGGCTCTCCCCCGTCCCGCTGTTTCCTTATAGCGACAAGCGAATTAGATTCAGAATCGTAGAGGACATGCAAAAACAGCTTGGAAAACGCCGGATGTGCCGTGTCATCTTGAGTCAGCGCAAGTGCCGGCTCAATATAAATCATCAAATCGGTATCCATTTTTTGTGAAGTATTGTTCTTTATAACAAATTGCCTTTGTTCCACACAATAGCTGGAATGCTGCAGCACCATCATTCCTGTCTGAATGTCATCAGATTTAGTAATATAACTCACACTGTTTGAGCTGATTCCGACACTGTATTCATAACTGTTATCATATAGCGGTGCAAAAGTAAATGGAATGACTTCTTTTCCATACTTTATCCCTGCGAAAATCCCTATCGGTCTTCTTAACAGATCAGACGGTCTTCTTGTAATGTCCTGCCCTTGATATTTTATATAAGAGGCACCGATATCGGTCAAAACCGATGTAAGCTCACCATTTGATAAAAGCTGAACTCTTGGCTGCTGAGGATAAATTTTGTCGTACTCCACCTTTTCCATCGCTTCTTTATGCTGTTTTCTGACAACTTCTTTCTTATAAATATCATCAAAAACGACCGAGCCGACCATCAATTTTTCCTGCAATAGCTCTTTGGCGCTGTCCATATGCTTATCACTTAAAAATCGCTTTTGCATAATGTTATCCTGCAATTTATTGCAGATAGCAACAATGCTCATTCCCACATGGTGTGCCATATAGCTTTTTACAATCGCAAAACTGTTATCCCCTATCCTTTCTTTGGTGAAATCCACCGCCTCATAATGACCGTATTTCCCCACTGCGCCCATGCCGGACAATTGCTGAAGATTTTTATATGCCCCTTCAAAATCATGTGACAGTGCAAGATAAGAAGAATATGGTGATATGACCAAATCATTGTTCATGCCATGTTTTAGCGCCAGTTTCTGAACGCCATTTGCCTTGTATTTATAGTTGAGCATGGAATCAAATGAATAAAATCCGCTTTCGGAGATTCCAAAAGGGACATTTTTCTGCTTTGCTCTTCGTTTTTGGCAATAAATACAGAATTTTAACCCTTCATAACTCATCGACCCTTCAATGGAATTGAGCAGAAGCTCCGGCATGAAATATTCAAACATTGTTCCTGTCCAAGAAACAGGCCCTGTATACTGATTCATCCTTGCAAGCGTTCTCCCTAAAGCGCTCCAATGTTCCTTTGGAATCTGCCTTTTGGCAACACCAAAATAACTGGTCATCCTAGCTTCGCTCATCAACATGTCATAATGCGCTTTGCTCAATTTTTTTTCATGGAAATCATATCCGATATACAGTAGCTTTTTATTTTTATCATAGAAAGAACCGATATTGGTGGCTTCAATAATATCACGGATTCGTTCAATCAAACGGTACATTTCATTGTGCTGCGTCTTGTATTCTACAAGTCCCTGTTTAAGAGCGACAAGGCAGCAAACAAAGTTCCCGCTGTCGACTGCGGAAATATATACAGGCTCCAGAACAGTCAGTGATCGTGTGTCATACCAGTTATAAAGATTTCCGTTCCATTTGTCCATCTTTTCGATGGTCGTAATTGAATTGTTCAGTCTGTCGTACAGCTCATCCACCGATATGAACCCCAAATCACAAGCACATAAAGCGGATAAAAGCATCAGTCCAATGTTGGTTGGAGAAGTTCTGTGTGCGATTTTAAAAATCGGTGCTTCCTGAACATTATCGGGCGGAAGATAGTTGTCCTCTTTTGTACAAAAATCGCTGTAAAAATTCCACATTGCCGCCGCTTTTAAAATCAGCTCATCTTTTTTCTCCTGAGCAACTTGTGAGCTTTTTTTCACATCTTCTCTTCCGGATAACACAACTAGGAAAATACCTAAGATAAAAATCAATCCGAACAATTGCAATATAAAGACATTGGTGAAAACCAAAACAATGCCAAGAACTTCTCCAAACCAATATTCACGAAGAAGAGTGACAAAGTCATTCTTTTTGCTTTCTGCCTGAGCGGCTGTTGTCCATTCAAGCAGGTTTTTTTTGGAAACAAAACGCCTGAAAAGTGCTCTTATGATTGCATCTGCCGCGTTGATCGCGAATTTAGGAAGCAGAACAAAATTAAAAAACATCTGCAACAGAAGTTCCTTGGACTGGGACAGTGTTTTGGAATAATACCGCCTCTGAAGTGCAAATATCCCGCCCGAAATGACCACTCGAATCAACCCGAAGATATAAGGTCCGACAACAGACAACAGTGCCACAATCGCCAGTGTTATCGCATAATTTGCAGGCACAAATATTGCTGTTATGATGCACGCGATGTCAAAAACCGGTGTAATGGCTCTTCTTAGATTATCAAAAAGCTTAAATTTACTGATTTTGTTCAGCGGGTTTTTTGTTTCCCCTGTTTCTGTTTTAATCTTGCCTGAAAGATAAGTGACGTTCTGAAAATCTCCTCTGATCCAGCGATGAAGTCGCTTGAAAAACGGGGTCGCATTTTTTGGAAACCCATCTATCATTTCCACATCCGAGACAAAAAGAGTCCTTAAAAAGCTTCCTTCTAAAATATCATGACTCAAGATGGTTTCTTTCGGAAATATTTCGCACATCAGTGTATAAAAAGCATCGATGGAGATTAATCCTTTTCCTGTGAAAATTCCTTCCCCATATAAATCACTATATAAATCCCCACTTTTTGTATCATAAGCTGAAACGCCTCCCAGCCCCCCCATAACTTTGGAAAAAGAGGTTGAGAGAGATTGTTTTAAATCAAGTGCCATTCTTGGTGCAATGATGCCATATCCTTGAGAAACGACGCCTTGGTGTGTATCTACCACCGGTCTGTTAAGCGGATGCAATGCAATCGCGACCAGTTCGGAAGCGCAGTCCATCAGCGCTTTCGTGTCATAATCCAGCGCTAAAATATATTTTGCAGATTTTAGTTTATCAATATTGCCTTCGAAAAACTCATAGTTTATCTGTTCTCCTTTAATCATTCGAATGAGTTGCTCGATGGCTCCCCGTTTTCTCTCATACCCCGTATACATGCCTTGCGTCTTACTATAGACTCTGTTTCGTACCAATAACATAAATTTGTCATCATATTCTTTATTCAGTTTTCTGATGATAGATGAGGTTGCTTTTACAATTGAGCGGTCTTCCGACAGTGAAGGAAGCTTCGCTTGCTTTAAGTCAGCAAGCACCATAAAGCTGATGTTCCCTCTTCCGTTGGTGAAATAAAGCTTCTCCAGCTTTTTTTCAAGCTTTTTTAATCCATCCACGCTGGATATCAAGGAGGATATCACAACAATCGTGGAACCCTCTTCGGGAATCTCCCCGTTAAGATCCAGTCTTGGCGCATACTCATGTTCCACTCCGTCAAGTGTGATATACTCCAAAAATGGCCTTAATACTTCCCATATCGGAATATAAATCAACAAAGAAACCCATAGGTTTCTTAAGCAGACAGCGACCAAAAGGCTGATGATGGCGGGTATCCAAAACAATAAAGGAATATGGATTTTGGGATTGAGAGGATTCTTGATATACTGCCCGTAGTCCCGATAGATGTAGTACCCTACGTGCGATTTTAACCCATCTTCATGTTTTCCCGCCAGCTCAATATACTCATTCGCCAAAACATCCTCGTCTTTTTTAAGTCTGATGGAAAGCTTGCTTATTTTATATCGATAGGTCTTTTTGGTTTCTTCGTTCATGGAGGAATACGAACCGTTAAGGTCTTTTTTGAGCACCTTGTCAATGTTATTTTTTGCTCGATTAATCGCATCAAAATCAATTGTATCAATATCAGCAATGGTCAAAATTGCTCTGGATATCATATCGTGCGCTTTTTCTTTGGAAAACTTCCCAAAAAGGCAAATATAAACCGCCTCTATCGCCGCTATTTTGATTGCATTCCTCAAAAATTCAAGTTCAAAGTTTTTAATGTATCTTGTTTGTTCGAAGAGCGTAACAAACTCCATCATGGATTTCGTCGAAAACTCAAAGCTTTCATCAAAAACAAGTTCTTTGATTACAATATAAACATCAGGTAATTTATAGACTTTGTTAAAAGGCAGGAATGTTCCTTCAATATCTTTTAAAAGCGTTTTTCCTTCTTTGTCTATGATATAAAAATTATCTACAAGCCATCTGTCTACCTCGGTTTCAATACTGTTATAAGTGACTTGTTTGTATCTTTCTTTGATTCTTT
>JARBTU010000045.1 GCA_029240015.1 Oscillospiraceae bacterium
CTGGCAGAACCCCTCGTTAGCGCCTTAAGGCGCAAGTAAGTATTAGTCCCTTATAGGGTTCCAATAAAAACCCCACCTTCTAGGTGGGGATGATTATTAGGAAAAAAATTATTAATTCCAGCTTAAATATTATTATATTGAGGTGAAAAGAATGAGGAACAATAAAATTCAGATAACGAAGAAAGAAGCGATAAAAGGAGAAGATGGATATAAAACGTTTTCAATACGCATTAAAGAAGAAACGGTTACAGCACTGGATAAAATCGCAAACGCAAGCAATCGTTCCAGAAACAAATTAATCAACCTGTTTTTCGAGTATGGCGTTGGAAATTACGAAGTTTTGGAATAACCTAACGTCTTAAGAGGCTATCTATATAATAAAAAACACCGTAAGCTTTCAGGCTTCGGTGTTTTTTGTCTTTTTAAAAACGCTTTGGGAGTCTATTTCACAGTTGTTCCCTTATAGTAATGGGTTAGAATCTTCGAATAGGACAAGCCTTCTTTTTGAGCATAAAGATTGGCACCCACTTGGCTCATTCCTACGCCATGACCATATCCATAGGTTGTGAAAGTTACAGTTGATTTATTTGCCGAATAATCGAACTTTGCGCTCTTGATTCCAAAAGACAGGATATTTTCCCGAAGATCCCGCCCGGTAATGGTTTTGCTCTTTCCGTTTAAAACGAAAGTCTTCTCTCCCCCGATGCTTACGTTCCCCACATAGCCTCCGCTTGTCCGCGTTAAGACTTTTATCCATTCGGACGGAGAGCCCTCAAGGTCGATTCCGACTTTTTCCTTAATGATGGATTTGAAATTTGCCACAGAATATTGCTTCGTGGATTGATAACCGGAATAAAGATGATCGTATTTGCTTTCCACACTTACCAGGTAAGAAACGGCCCCTCCCCACACATCCGCGGCGGAATTGGTCTTCCCTGCTGCACAGGCATGATAGACAGCATTGATAGGTTTGGAATCATAGTATACAAGCTTGTCCCTCACCGACTTCACGGCATTTATAATTTTATCATCGGCAGCAGAAATAGGAACAGAAGGGGCTTTCCCCAAATTGTTGTAATATTTTATGTAAGTGTGCGCCGCAACAGCTTGCGCTTTTAACGCTTCGGTATGGAAGGAAGAACCCATTTCGGCAGCAACAACTTGGCTTAAAATATCAATAGCATCATATTGTTTTACAGCTGTTTTTCCATTAATAGTTACCTGAACGCTCAACTTCTCGTTGGAGCCAGGTTCCTTTGGCGGAGAGGAGGAAGATGCTTTGCTTGATGTTGATTTGCTGGAAGTCACGGTGCTTGAAACAGCGGTCGCTTTTGAAGAGGATGCCTTTGACGATGAAGAAGAGGTACTGACACTGGAGTTTTTCGAAGAAGAACTCCGTGGTTCAGAAGAGGTTAATAAAGAAGACATCAAAGATGATGAAAGCTGTGTATCCGATGTAGTCATTGATGTGACAGAAGAATCAATCAAAGAGGAATCGCCGTAATCTGAAAAATCAGGCGGGATGTCCGCCATGGAGTTACCCAGCTCATCAATATAGTCACTTGGCGCGGACGTATTCAACGAAGTTTCTTTGGATACGTCAATTTTTGCGAAAACGAGGGTGCACGACAGGATGAAAATCCCGACCGTACACAGCAAAACAATCAATTGGCTCAAATGCTTTTTTAACATAGTCCACCTCTCAACAAAAAACAATATGTCATTGGGCAGGTCTTTTAACCTGCCCAATAATCCTTTTATTTATGAGTCTAACATTTGTTCTTTTGGATTAAGAGGGTTCATCCGTAACAATCGTATCGTCTGATGACACCTCAGCGCTGGAAGTGTGTGTGCCTGAAGAAGGATTCGGTGGTTTAGGCGGAACATATACGGACGAAGTCTTGGATGAAGAAGCTTTGCTGCTGGAAGCCTTACTGCTGTTGGAGGCCTTGCTGCTTGCTGCTTCTTGGCTTGATGTTGCCACATTACTACTCGTGGTGGATGACGATGATGACTGTAATCCGCTGGATGACGGAGGAACAGATGAGCTTATTGGCGCACTGGAACTGGAAGAAGAGACAGCCGCTTGAGAAGAAACGGATTCCTGAGCATCCCCTGTCGGTTTCGGGTTCGGAGGATAATCCGGTTTGCTTCCGCCGTTTTTGTCGTACCAAGCTTGAGGGTATAGTGTTTTTGGATTTAAAATAGCAGCATTTGTATCCACTGTTGCCGATTCTCCCGGGCGAACCTTTCTTGCTACCACGACAAATCGAGCATCATCAATCTCATACGTACAAGTGGAGAGCGTTATCAGCTTGTCGGTCGGAAGAAGATCCACCCCTGTGGATATAATGGAGCGGCGTGTGATCTCTTCTTTAAACCAGTTAAAGTGCGCGTCACTTCTCGCGTCAATAAAGTTATAATAATCAAAAAGCTGGCCGTTGTCTTGTTTTCTGTTGGCATTTGTAATGAAAGCGGAAACGACTTTCCATTTGGCTTCTTCATAAACGGTGTCAAACGTAATCACAGGATTTATTTTATAAAAGTCAAGCTTTTGATAGTTGGCGATTTGAGCAAAATATCTCCCACCGCGGATGTTATGGGAATAGATAATGGTATTGGTGCTTAATTTGTCCTTTGTAATCTCAGAGCGATAATCCACGAACGGGGTTCCATTTTGATTATAGGCCTTATTAAATGCGTGTTTTAAATAGTAATCGTTGTCTTTGGACTGCATCACAGGATAATCGACTTTGCTGTTAGGAATGGTAATCCAGCCTTTGATATCGCTGTTTTTGCTGTAAAGAGAAGCAAACTTTTGGAGGTAGCCATCGGGCAGTTTGGCAATCTCTTCAGGGGTTGGCGGTGTTGTGTGCATAGTTTGTACATCTTCAAGAATATTATCAGATTGAACATTGCCTACAAAATAGTTCCCAAGAATTACACCGGACACGATAAAGCCTACCGCTGCGGCGACAAACACGACCTTGCGTACAATTTCGCCGATACTGTCTCCTTTCCACGGAACAAAGTACATCAAGAGCTTTTTGTACCATGGACGGTTATCGGTTTTTAAATTGGATTCTTTGGATGAAAGGATGTCATTGATTGGGACAAGTGCATTGGTGGCAGTTTCGCTTTCATCCAGCAAAAGTCTGACCATGTTCAGTGCATGCAGGGTGGAAAGTTCGCGAATATAATCGCGTTCGTTCTCGCTGCCATGACCCAACAAGAATTTTTGTACCCAAACCTTGTCATCTATTGTTACGGCGATAAAAACTGTTCCCACAGGTTTCTCATCTGACCCTCCGGTCGGACCTGCAATGCCGGTGATGCCTACGCCGATGTCGGCTTTTCCTTTTTTCATAGCACCCTGAGCCATTAAAGCAGCGACTTTTTCGCTTACCGCTCCGTGCTTTTCAATTAGCGATTCGGGAATGCCGAGCATTTCCTGTTTTACCCGATTGGCATAAGATGAAATTCCGAATTCGAAAACTTTTGATGAACCGGAAATATCGGTAATCTTCTGGGAAAGAAGCCCGCCCGTACAGCTTTCAGCTGTGGCAATCATCTTCCCTTCGGCAAGAAGTTTATCTACAACGGTCTGCTGGAGACTGTCTACATTAACACCGTACACGCTGTCGCCAAGAATCTGTTTGATTTCAAAGACTACAGGAAGAACCAGATTGTTGGCATCCAGTTTGTCTTTGCCTTTAGCGGTAACGCGAATAAGGACTTCCCCGTCTTTGGCATAAAGTGCAACAGTAGGGTTTGTGCCTTTCACGATATCGCCTAGCATTTCCTCTACCTGACCTTCTCCTATACCGAAGACCATAAGGTTTTTAGAAACCAGACTTCCGTCAGAAAATTTTGAAAGGTAAGGAACAACAGAGGTTTCGAACATCGGCAAAAGCTCTCTCGGCGGGCCCGGAAGCATAATGATTGCCTGACGGTCGCTTTCGATCGCCATTCCCGGAGCGGTGCCTTTGTCATTTTTAAACACAGTACTTCCGCTTGGAACGGCTGCTTGTTTGATGTTGTTATCAGACATTTCTCTGCCTGTTTTTTCAAAGAAGGCTTTAATGTCGTTCAAAATATCCTGGTCGATTTCACAGTCAATGCCAATTACTTCGCAAACGGTTTCCTTTGTGAGGTCATCTGTAGTCGGACCTAAGCCCCCTGTTGTAATGATAATGTCGCTTCGTGTCAAAGCGAGCTTTAGCACTTCTTTCAAGCGTTCCACATTATCGCCCACAGCGGTTTGGTAATGGACGTTGATTCCCAGCAAAGCCAATTGTTTTGATAAAAACTGAGCATGGGAATTATTGATATCACCGAGTAGGATTTCGGTGCCTACTGCAATAATTTCTGCGTTCATCTGTTTTCCTCCTTTAACGGAAATAATTTTATAAAAAGGTTAGTGATTCGGTCGTATCAAAACGCATTCGGTGTTTTGGACCGCTTCTTCAATCAGCGGGTCAAAATCAAACAGCGCTTCAGAACGTTCCACATAATCAAGTTTTGGTTTGGTTTTTGGATGCTTTGGCGTAAATACGGTACAACAGTCGTCATAAGGCAGGATGGAAGTTTCAAACGTGCCGATTTTCTTTGCGATTTTAATAATTTCTGCTTTATCCATGCCAATGACCGGTCGGAACACCGGAATATCGCATACCGCATCAGTGCAGGCAATCGCAGGAAGTGTCTGGCTTGCAACCTGTGCGACACTTTCGCCCGTAATCAATGCGCCAGAGTCGATGTTCGCTGCAATTTTTTGCGCAATTTTCATCATTAGTCTGCGCATAATAATGGTGAAAAGTTCTTCGGGGCAATTTTCTTTGATTGCTTCCTGCAACTTGGTAAACGGAACGCAGTAAAATGAAATCTTCCCGCAATAGTCACATAATTCTTCACAAAGGGTTTCAACTTTCTGTCTTGCTCTGTCCGATGTGTATGGCGGGCTGACAAAGTGGACGGCGGAAAGTTCCAACCCTCTCTTTGCCATCATATATCCTGCAACAGGGCTGTCTATTCCGCCCGAAACAAGAAGAGTTGCCTTGCCGGAGCTTCCGACAGGCATGCCTCCCGCTCCTTCGATTTTTTTCGCCGAAACATAGGCAGCAAAATCTCTGACTTCTGCTGTGACGATTACTTCGGGTTCGTGGACATCAACTTTGATGTGGTGAAAGTTTGAAAGAATAAATCCCCCAAGCTCACGTGTAATCTCAGGACTCGTCATCGGGAATTTTTTATCGGAACGCTTTGCATTTACTTTAAATGTTTTTGCATCACTTAAGATCTCGGACAGGTAATCCAGCACGCCGTTTTTGATGCTGTCAAAATCTTTTTCCACCACCAAAGCCCGTGAAAAAGCGGCGATGCCGAAAACTTTTTTCAAACGTTCACACGCTTCATCCAAATCGATGTCGTCTTCCTGTGGTGTAATATATATGGTGGACTGCGCTTTTTGGAAGCTGAAGTTCCCAAGAGACTTAAGTCTTCTTCGGATATTTTTGACAAGAACGTCCTCGAAAGTGCTTCGATTCAGTCCTTTTAAGGCAATTTCACCGTTTTTTATAAGCAATATTTCTTTCATCTATCTTAATTCCTTTGATTCATTTACTTTGTTTTGATAAGGGAGTCTATCCCTTGTTTTAGTCTTGCCACAAAAACGTCCAAATCATTTTGGGTCGTTTCATAACAAAAACTGATTCTTATTGCGGTGTCGATCCGTTGCTCGGAAAGACCGAGCGAGGATAAAACATGGCTCCTGGCTCCTTTAGAGCAAGCGGAACCGCTTGAAACATAAATTTCTTCCTGTTCCAGAAAGTGCAGCATGATTTCACTGCGAATCCCCTTAACTGAAAGGTTAAGGATATATTTAACTCCGTCATCGGGAGAGTTAATGGAAACATCGGGAATCTCCAAAAGTTTGGACTTTAAATATTCATATAGTTCGGCATAATGGGCGGTGTATCGGGACATATTTTCCATACACATTGAAACTGCGGCGCTAAATCCCGCGATCAGCGGAACAGATTCGGTGCCGACCCTTTGGCCCAGCTGTTGTCCGCCGCCGAACAAAAGCGGTTTAAATTTAGTGCCTTTTTTGATGTATAAAGCGCCGATTCCTTTTGGTGCATAGATTTTATGTCCGCTCATGCTGATGAAATCTGCATCCACAGTGGAGATTTTGAGAGGAAGTTTTCCAAATCCCTGAACTGCATCAATATGAATCAACGTTTTTTTGTTTTTTTTCCGAACGCCTTTGATGATTTGGGAAACCGGAAGAATCGCCCCTGTTTCGTTGTTCACAAACATACAGCAAACCATCACGGTGTTCTCGTCCACTGCGTCTATAAAATCATCGGCGGAGAAATGTCCGTCTTCGCGGGGGTGAACAGATATAATTTCATATCCCTGTCCGCGGAGGTGTTCAAGAGGCTCAACAACGCTTGCGTGCTCTTGCCCAGAGGTAACAATCCGCTCTCCGTTCCGCCAGTTGGCGGCAATACCGCCCAAAACAGCGGTGTTGTTGCTTTCGGTAGCACCCGAGGTGAACAAAATGTTTGACGCATCACAGCCAAGCGCTTTGGCAAGCGTTTTCTTGGCTTCGGTCACGATGTTTTCCGCGTCAAGACCCATTTTGTGCAAGCTGGACGGGTTGCCGAAGTGTTGAGACATACAGGCAACGGAAGCATCAATAGAAGGCTTGCAGACCTTTGTTGTGGAACTGTTATCAAGATAGATCAGCGTCCATACCTCCAAAATTGTAATAAAGAATAAAAAGTTATGCCTTGCCAAACTATATTATAGCATATTTGTTATAAAAAAAGCTATATAAAATCATGTAAAAAATATGGATATTTTTTATCTTTAAGGAAAAAATATTGTTAAAACCTTGAAAACGGAGGCTTACATTATGTCTAAAAGAATAGGAGCAAGAGCAATCGCAAGGATCGTTTCTTTTTCGCTTGCGGTCTTGTTTGTTCTCGGCATGTTCAATTTTATTAATTATTGGCAAGCAAGAGACTACAAATTGAAATTGGAAAATTCATATTTAAGAGCAATCAATGATCTTTCGGGAAATGTACAGGTCATCAACACAACGCTGACCAAAGGGATGTATGCGGGGACGTCTGACCAGATTCAGGAACTTTCTTCTCAAATATGGAGTGAAGCAGGAGACGCAAAGATGAATTTGTCTCAGCTTCCGATGGAATATTTGAACTTAAACAAAACCTATAAGCTTTTATCTCAGGTGGGAGACTACTCAAAAACCCTTGCAGAAAAAGTGGCAAGGGGTGAGACCATTACCGACCAGGAACAAAAGAACTTAGCAAGACTAAGGACCTACTGCGAGAATATGAATGCGCAGATTGCATCTTTGCAGGAGGACATTCAGACAGGAAAAATTACTTTTGATGAAGTGAATACTACTCTTAAAAAAGATTACAAAAAAGACCCCGGACTTACTAATCTGAGCAACAGCTTTATGGATGTGGAAGATGGGATTACCGAATATCCGACATTGATATATGACGGTCCGTTTTCAGACAGTATCATGAAAAAACAGCCGGCTATGACTAAAGACGCAAAAACTGTTTCCCGTGAAAAGGCAAGAGAAAAAGCTGCAAGTGTAATCAATGTGGACAAAACCGCCATCAAAGACGGGACGGACGAAGAAGGAAAGATGCCTTCTTATGGATTTACCAAAGATGGTACCAGTATTTCGGTTACAAAAGCAGGGGGATTCTTATGCTATATGCTAAACTCCAGAAGCGTGGGAGAGGCTACTCTCAAAACCGAAGATGGTATTAAAAAAGCGAGAAATTATTTGGATAAGCTTGACATCGGAAGCATGACTCAAAGTTATTATGAGATTGCGAATAACATTCTTACGGTAAACTTTGCGACGATAAAAGACGATGTAACGATTTATACCGAGCTTGTAAAAATCAGCGTTGCACTTGATAACGGCGAAGTCGTGGGGTTTGATGCCAGAGGATATATTTCAAACCACATTAAGAGGACAATTAAGGCACCGAAAATCACTCCGGCAAAGGCAAAACAATCGGTAAGCAATCTTTTGACCATTGAAAAAACCAATTTAGCCATCATCCCGTCTCAGGGAACAAATGATGTGTATGTTTACGAGTTCTTGTGTGAAGGCAAGGACGGGGAGAAAGTGCTGGTTTATGTAAATGCAAACACAGGGGCAGAAGAACAAATCTTGATTTTGATTATCAATGAAAACGGAATTTTAACGTTGTAACCGGACTAACAGTAAAACCCCCCGCTGTGTTTTCCACCGCGGAGGGTTTTAGAAATATATGAGAACAAGTATTATACAAAGAGCCTGATAATACCATCAGCACAAACCAAACAATAATGCTGGCTGTCTTACAATGCGAATAGGTGTCCTTCTTTTGTTTGTACATGTTGAGAAAGTAATTAAAATTTTTGCCGTTCAAAATAAAGTGCATATCGATTGAAAGTATAAATAGAGCAAAAATAATAGCGTGAACGATATCACTAACGATAGGACTTTTTATAAAGTAAATAACTATATTATGAAAATAGGGAGAAAAGAGAAAAAGGAACACAAACACGACATCGGAAACAATAGCGTACTTATTTGTAAAACACAAAATAAACGAACTGGACTGACGCGGATAATTCGCATTTTTCAGCCCTTGTTTTTCGTACTCCATGCGTATTTTTGAGAGCAAAGAATGTGTTTTAACACTTACGATGGCGCAGGCAATCAATAGAACAAAGAAAGTCAAAAAGAGAAAAGTCTTTGTTGAAAAAAAGGAAGTAATGTCCGTGAATCCTATAGAGGCTAAAATAAACATAAAGATACTAATAGATATTAAAAGTAAAAAAATTAATAGGTATTGCTTTTTAATAAAGTTTTTGTCCATAAAAATCTCCATAAAAATCTCCTTTGATGTCTTTTTATACCGCGTAAATATTTGTTTCCCATGCGGGGATATACGGATGATGCCGAAGATAGATTTTATAGTTAGGATTTATCTCATGCAAAAGCAGAATCAGGTCAAAGAGGTCTTCATTCCGATGATAAGCGGCAACTTCTAACTTTGGTTTTTGAGTTGCAATAGTGTGCTTTCCACCAAGCAAGGCTTTGTGCTCGCTTCCCTCTACGTCCATCTTGATAAATGTTACGTTTTGGACTGAAACAATATTGTCAATACAGTCAACTGAAATTTCATTCCCCTGCCCTTTAACTAAAGATGAATTCCGACTTGCAGTCGTTTTGAAAGATAGGATATCCGACGAGTCCCAAATCCCGATGTTTAGAGGGGTGATGTTTTTAACTTCATGTTTTTCTATCGTTTTTAAAAGCTTTTTGAAGTTTTTCCTGTCAGGTTCAATGGCGGTGATTTTTTCATAGGTTCCGCCGCATTGCTTGATAAATTCCAACACCGTGTCACCGTCATAAGCACCTAAATCTAAGAAAGATTCATTTTTTTGAAAATCAAATAGATTTTCAAAAACCTCGGATTTTGGGGTTGTGATTTGGCTCAGATATTTAATTTTTCCGCTGATTTTAAAATTTA
>JARBTU010000046.1 GCA_029240015.1 Oscillospiraceae bacterium
TCCGGTAGCGCCAGCGGCGCCCGTTGCACCAGTAGGACCTGTAGGACCGGTGAAACCTGTTGCACCAGTAGGGCCGGTATCTCCGGTAGCGCCAGCGGCGCCCGTTGCACCAGTAGGGCCGGTATCTCCGGTAGCGCCAGCGGCGCCCGTTGCACCAGTAGGACCAGTAGGACCAGTAGGACCAGTAGGACCAGTAGGACCAGTAGGACCAGTAGGACCGGTAGGGCCAGTGGCGCCGGTTGCGCTTGCAGCTCCATTTGCTCCAGTAGGACCAGTAGGACCAGTAGGACCGGTAGGACCGGTATCTCCAGTAGGACCGGTATCTCCAGTAGGACCAGTAGGACCAGTAGGACCTGTAGGACCAGTAGGACCGGTAGGACCAGTAGGACCGGTAGGGACTATAAAGCAGCAACATTGATTATGTGGTGAACATTGACAGGGGTCACAGTCACCACAACAACGACCATAATCCCAATTTGGATAATTGATTGTATTCATTTCTGAAAATTCTTCATAATTATATTTCAATAGAACTTCCTCCTTCTAAGATTCTATCATAAGTAATTAAATACCTAAGATATCATATGCATTAAATCTAAAATTGTCATCTTATAAAAAGAATTACAGAAAATATCAATAAAAATCTTATTGCTCTGGGGTTTAAAGAGAGGGGAATCAAGACTCGAAAAGGGGATGATGGCAAAGACTATTTCGGAGTTATCCGACAACAAACATGCCCGCCGTATTAGTCAAAACCTACTTTATTGACAGTGAAGATGATATGAAACGATTTGATGTCAATAAATGCGCTGTAGCCATTACAAAAGGAATCCTCTCCACACTTGGAATAACCTATCTAGCTATAAAAAACGGATGGAAGAAAGATAGTGGGAAATGGTACTATTATAAAAATGGAAAGACATTCACAAATGAGTGGATTTATGACACTGATAAAAAGTGGTACTATTTAGGCGCTGATGGGGTTATGTTTATAGGATTGCAAAAGATTAGCAATCAAACATACTTGTTTAAATCTAGTGGCGCGTTATCGGTTGGCAAGTTCACACTTCAATTTGAAACAATCCCAATTGAAGGGGTTGAAGAATATAAACTTGAGTCTGGAATTGGAGAATTGGAAGTGTTAAAAGGATTAAACGGCGATGGATATATACCGTCCCAATATCCTACCCTCCTGCAGCAATGGCTTTATCAAATGTACACGTTAGAAGATATTGCTGTTGATACATTAACTGATGCACAAGACTCCGTTACAACAGCAACAGAATAAGCGGAGATAGCCACAGAGCAAGCAAACAGGGCAATAACCTATAATGAATTTACAACCGTCACAACAGGCTCTGGACATATCGTATGGAATTATGACGAATCAGACAAAGCAATTTTAGCAACAGCTTATACGGGAGAGCTACAAGTAGATCATGTTTACAATGGTGCAATCGGTATATTAAAAGCGCCCGGAGGAAGTTACACAATCACATTACCGTCTAATAGTATAAAAAGTTTAGATTGGGATTACATCACAGCTGATTCTGGGCAATATTATTTGATGATGTTTGTTTATGATGGAACAAACTTTTATTTTTCAAGGAGCGCATACGATGAATAATCTAATGATGATGCTTGCTAATAATCATACTAGAACCCAAGACACGTCAACGTCAATTGCGGATAGCGTGACCATAAACCATACTGTCAATGCTCCATGCATAATATTGAAGCTTTATGGAAAGTCTGTGCAAAGCGGCACCCCTACGCCAACAGTGCCAATTACCATAAACAGTTCTAACAATTTTGATATAACCAGCAACGGCAACACGGAGACTCATATAAGCCAAACTTTACGTAGTTTACCAAACGGAGCACATGATACTTTGATCGTCACAACAGGGCAGTTAACACAAAATGTCGGTATACTCACGCTTAACGGTTCAGAATCATGGTCGCAGACGGGAGGCATTGCAGGTACAACAAGGGAGTTCCAAGTTTTTAATAACCAGATAAAGCAACCTCCATCAAGCGGAGCAATTGTATTTAATGGATATTGCAGTCATTTTCCTGCTAAGAGTCCAGATGCCTCATGGGGAACGGATGCTATCGGCATAACATATATTCCCGATAGATATATTCGTATTAGGCACACATCAGCCAATGCAACCGCTTTTAAAGCATGGTTGGCATCCAATCCAGTTACGATTGTTTTTGAACTTGCTACACCCGCAGTATCAAGCATCACCCCTGCACAAGTAAATACCTATTACCCACAGACAATTATTACAACCACGGCAACAACAAAGCCAACGCTGGAAGTGACTGCAAAGGTGCTGGGGGTATAAAGATAATTTCCAATGAGACCAATACTGTATTTATAATATATTGTATTATATAGAATAATATGGTAAAATAAAGGGAAAAGACAGGAGGTAAAAATATGAAAAAGATGCTTTGTATTGTCATTTCTATGGTTTTTGCAATAGGTTTGTTTGTTGCTAATGCTCATCCGGGAAGAATAGATGCAAACGGTGGACACAGAGATACAGAAAACAAGAGTGGTTTGGGGAGTTACCATTATCATTGTGGTGATAATCCTGCGCATTTACACGCTAACGGGGTTTGCCCTTACAACTCAAATTCATCTTCGTCCAATAAAAACAAGTGGGTGCAGAAAAATAGCAAATGGTACTATTATGATTCGTATGGGAAAATTAAAACAAATGCGTGGATCAAAACAAAAGGCAGCTGGTATTATGTTGACAGCAGTGGTGTAATGAAAACTAACACATGGATTAAATCAAGTGGTATATGGTATTATGTCAACAAAGAAGGGATTATGAAAACTAACTCTTGGGTTAAGACAAGCGGAAAATGGTATTATGTTGATTCGAGTGGCAAGATGATTTCTAATACAACCAAAAAAATAAAGAACATGAATTATAAATTCGACAAAAATGGTGTATGTACAAACCCATAAAATCAAAAAAAGATAGCCCGCTTTGGATTACTCCTTGGCGGGTTTTTTGTTTGCATTTAAGTATCTAAAAGTGTGGTGTACTTTAGAAAAAATATTGAATAACGTAATATAAATAATAAAAAGTGTGGTATATAGTGTGGTATTTATAAAACAAAAACACCAACGAACGTAGTGTTCATCGGTGTTTGTAATGGTGGAGGCGAGGGGAGTTGAACCCCTGTCCGAAAATAAATTCCCATAGCTTTCTTCGAGTGAAGTCTGCCTTTAAATATTCCTTTAAAACATCGCCGACAAACAGGCTATATTTCTCAGTAGCTTTTAATACATTTTAAGCCTAAAAGCATCAGCAAAAAACGTTCACCACTAAATAAGACGCCCGATTATGCTCGTGGTCCTTCATAATGCGGACGACTGCTTAATTAAGCAGCGTAAGCTAAAACTTTATTGTTATTCTTAGCGTTTAAATTTAAGTTGCGACGATTAAAGAGCCTTCGCCCGCTCTACTCGCTTACTATGGTTCAAAATCCCCGTCGAAACCTTTACGCCCCCATAATAAATAGGGTAGGGGATAAAATCTTATAGGTCTTTTATCCAGCGGATTGACATATCAATCCAATTCTGACAGTCAACCAAGACATTATTAGTCACTTCGTTTGCAAGGCTCAGACCGTGCCCACCTCGTTGGTAAACATGAAGCTCAAAAGGGATGTCTTTTTTTCGAAGAGAAGATGCAAACAACAATGCATTTTCAACAGGAACACAGGTGTCTTCCATGGTGTGCCACAAAAATGTAGGGGGAGTATCACTCGATATTTGGTTCTCCAATGACAAAAATTCAAGGTTTTTCTCATTGTACTGATCTCCCAATAAACATTCAAAAGAATGCTGATGCTTGTTGGGACCCGACGAAATAACAGGATAAGATAGAATCATTGCGTTTGGTTTGCATGAATGATTTTGGATATCCAAAGCATTTTTTACAAAATCATGGTTCCAAAAAACTCCTTGACTTGCTGTCAGATGCCCTCCTGCGGAAAATCCGCAGACAATAATTTTTTCTGGGTCAACATTCCACTCCTGTGCGTGTTCTCTGATTAAAGCAATAGATTTTGATAATTCCAGCAGAGCGCACGGGAATGTGGCTGGTTCCACGCTGTATCTTAAAACAAAGCTATGAAATCCCTCCGAGCAGTATTTCAGGGCAACAGGCTCCGCTTCACGGTCGGAAGTAAAAGCGTAAGAGCCACCTGGACAAACAACCACTGCCGGACGCTTGGTACTTGCAGGGATCTCTGGACTTTTATCCAAGAGATAAGTGAAAAGTTTTGGAGACTGTCCGCCATTATCATACCCTAAAGAGGCATAGTCAATGCAGATATCAATGCAACTACAAATCATTTTATCTCTGCCTTTCTTTCATTGCTCTGTCCACTTCGCGCTTTGCATCGCGTTTCGCCATGTCCTGCCGTTTATCATGAAGTTTTTTACCTTTACATAACCCAACAGAAACTTTGACTCTCGATCCTTTAAAATATAGTGAAAGAGGAATGAGCGTATAATTATCCTGCTTTACAAGCCCGAAAAGCTTCATAATTTCTTTTTTATGCATTAAAAGTTTTCGAACTCTTAACGGATCTTTGTTGAAAATATTCCCTTTTTCATAAGGGCTGATATGCATCCCCATAATAAATATTTCGCTGTTGTCTATATTGCACCAACTGTCTTTAAGGTTCACGCCGCCTTGACGAATCGATTTAATTTCTGTTCCAAAAAGTTCAATACCGGCTTCATAGGTTTCTTCTACAAAATAGTCATGCCGTGCTTTTCGGTTAAGCGTAATCGTAGCGGATGCCATAAATCCATCACCACCTTATGTTCTGTTGGATAATACAGTGTAACAAATATGTTTCATGATGTCAACAATAAATTGTTGGAATAAATGAAATCAAATTTCATTTCGGTTTTCAAGCGCTTTAAATAGAGTTATTTCGTCGGCAAATTCAAGGTCGCCGCCCACAGGGATGCCATAAGCAAGCCTTGAAACTTTTACACCCATAGGCTTTAAAAGTTTGGATAGGTAAATAGCTGTTGCTTCTCCCTCAACAGTGGGGTTGGTTGACATGATGACTTCTTTTACATCATCATTCGAAACTCGCAATAGAAGCTCTTTCACAAAGAGCTGTTCCGGACCGATCCCGTCCATAGGGGAGATAAGCCCATGAAGTACATGGTAAAATCCCTTGTATTCACGAGTGCGCTCAAAAGCTGCAACATCCCTTGGGCTTTCCACCACACAAATCGTAGATTTGTCCCGGGAAGTATCACTGCATATATTGCACACATCAGAATCGGTAAAACTTTGACAAACACTGCAATTTTTGATTTTTTGGTGTGCGTCAGTGATGCAGTGTGCAAACTCTTCGGCTTGCTCTTTGGTCAACGTCAAAACATAATAGGCCAGACGTCCTGCGGTTTTCATCCCAATACCGGGTAAGGAAGCGAACTGCTCAATCAGTTTTGTTAAAGGTAAAGCATTATAACTCATAGCGTGTTAAAACAATCCTGGAATCGACATTCCACCTGTGATTTTTGACATTTGGTCATTAGAAATTTCTTCAATTTGTCTGAAACATTCATTCACAGCGCTGATAATTAAATCCTGCAGCATCTCTACATCTTCAGGGTCTACAACTTCTGGTTTGATAGTAAGGCTTTTTAATTCTTTATTTCCCGAAGCGACAGCCTCAACGGCTCCGCCACCAACAGTAGCTTTAAATTCTTTTTGGTCAAGTTCCTGTTGTGCTTTTTGCATGTCTTCCTGCATCTTTTGAGCCTGTTTAACCATTTGACTCATGTTTCCAGGGCCTCCGCCCATTCCTTGAGGTAATCTTGCTTTCATAATCATGTCCTCCAAATTATTTATTCAATAATATTAACCTGCGTACCCGCTTTTTTTGCCATGCCTGCAAGCTTGTCCAGCGGATCGGACGCAGGGTGGTTTGCATTTTGTGAATTTGCATCTTCCGAGCCGCTTCGAAGCCTTAAGCGGTAACGCTTTCCGGTTTGCTTGGTGATTGCTTCACTCAAGCGGGCTGCGCATCCTTCTTGGCGAAGAAGCTGTGAAAACATCTTGTTGGGTGAGTCAATAAACATAACATCTTCATATTCATATGCTTTGGAACCGAACAGAATTCCGCTTAAAGGCGGGTCGGTTTCGTTCAGCTTTTTCAAGATTTCAATCCAGTAAGAAACCGGTTTGAGTTTATTGAAGTCAAGCTCTGCTTTTGACTCGGATTTTTTGGATTCTTCATATTTTCTTTCTTCAACAGGGATTTGATTAACAGAATCCGTCTTTAAACCAGACGATTTGTTCTCCAGAGTCATACCTGACTTCAGAGCACTTTCTATCGCTTCGATTCTTTGCAAAACCGAAGAATCTATAACCTGCTCGATTTCATGAGAACAAAGGCGAACCAAAGCCATCTCAATTTCCAATCGTTTGGAGCTAACTTTACGCATACGCTCCGAACAATCGGAAAAAACGGTCATAACCGAAAAAATACTGTTTAATTTGTATTTATCTGAAAGTTCTTTGAGCTGTTCCATTTCCTGTGGGAGACAAACAATCAAATCGTTTGGATTCTTAACGGTTTTAACGATCATAATGTTCCTAAAATGTGTAATCAATTCGTCACAAAGACGCTCTAAATCGCACATTTGGACATGCAGTTCATCAATAACCTGTAAAGCATCGGTTGAATCTTTGTTAAGGATATTCTCGCTAAGTCTGAACAAGTAGTCTCTTCCGGCTATCCCAACCGCGTTGCTCACAGCATCAATATCTACTTTTTCTGAAAATGAAATGCATTGGTCAAGTATAGAAAAAGCATCTCTCATTCCGCCATCCGATAATTTTGCAATCAAATCAGCAGCGTCAGGCTCAAGTGCAATGTCTTCCTTTTCTGAAACCAATAAAAGACGCTCGGAGATGTCTTCGCTTTTAATTCTCCTGAAATCATATCTTTGACAGCGCGACAAAATGGTCGCGGGTACTTTGTGAACCTCAGTGGTAGCCAGAATAAAAATAACATGAGGAGGAGGTTCCTCCATAATTTTTAGGAGCGCGTTAAAAGCACCTGTGCTCAGCATGTGGGCCTCGTCAATAATATAAACCCTGTATTTGCATACAGCGGGTGTGAAATTTGCTTCGTCGCGAAGTTCACGAATACTGTCTACGCCGTTGTTGCTGGCGGCATCAATTTCGACCACGTCAAGCAGCGATCCTTCTTCGATTCCTTTGCAAACATCACACACAAGGCAAGGATTCCCGTCTTGCGGATCGAGACAGTTTATCGCTTTCGCCAAGATTTTGCTGCACGTGGTTTTCCCCGTTCCGCGTGAACCCGTAAAAAGATAGGCGTGGGCAGTTCGTTGATTTTTTACTTGATTTTTAAGTGGCACCGTAATATGCGGCTGTGATATTACATCATCAAAAATTTGAGGACGCCATTTTCGATATAAAGCAAGATACATACCGAAGCTCCTTTCAAATTTTCATTATATAAAAATTGCCGCCCGCAAAAAAGGCGACATAAACGTCACAAATTTGTTATCTCACATACGGGCACACAGGTAAACCTGCGGCACACAAAAAGACACGCTTAATGCTGCTCGGTTCCCCGCCTGACATGGTTCACGGCATTTCGTTGCACAGGGCCTGAATACCCGTATGTCAAATAACAAAATCAATATTAATTAAAATAAATTTATAGCTTTATTATTATACTACAAAAGGTAAAAAAAAACAAGTATAAATTATGTGATCAGGTGTTTAATTTCTTATAAACTGCAAACTCTATTATTATTATTTTAAATTATAAATGGAGGCAGTATAAAGAGAGATGAAGAAGGTAAGGGAGTATGTAACAATATATACAATAGGAGCTGTGGGGTACAGTATCCTGGAGATATTATGGCGTGGGTTCACACATTGGACCATGGCAATAACAGGGGGGCTGTGTTTTGTCTTTGTTTATTTGGAAAATGTCAAATTCAAAAGAGCAAAACTGTGGAAAAAATGCCTCTTAGGTTCCGCTATTATTACAACCATGGAATTTTCTGTTGGATGTATCGTAAATTTAGTGCTTAAATGGAATGTCTGGGACTATTCAAGGATGTATCTTAATATTTTTGGACAAATTTGCATTCTATATTCTGCAATTTGGTTTGTTTTGTGTATGCCACTTTGTTTTTTGTCATCATTTATCAAAAAGAAGGTTTTTTCAAGATAAGTTTAGCGGTTCTCTTGCAAAAAAGGCTTTAAATAGTGTATAATGATTGACGTATTATTAAAAGGCAGAATGTAGGAGGAATACTATTATGCAAAATCCAATCGTTACGATTGAAACGGAATTAGGCAATAAAATAAAAGTGGAGCTTTATCCTGACGTTGCACCGAATACGGTGAACAATTTTATTTCACTTGTTACAAAAGGTTTTTATGACGGAGTGATTTTTCACAGGGTTATCCCGGGCTTTATGATTCAAGGGGGAGACCCCGAGGGTGTTGGAATGGGTGGTCCCGGTTATCAAATAAAAGGTGAGTTCAACATGAATGGCTTTAAAAATGATTTAAAGCATACCAAAGGTGTGATTTCGATGGCACGTTCGGGTCATCCTGACAGCGCAGGGTCACAGTTCTTCCTTATGGTGGATGATGCACCGCATCTCGATGGTCAATATGCCGCTTTCGGGAAGGTTATTGAAGGAATCGAAGAAGCGGACAGAATTGTAAGTGTGAAGAGAAATTATAACGATAAACCGCTAGTTGACGAAGTAATGAAAAAGGTAACAGTGGAAACTTTTGGTAAGTCTTATGACGAGCCTGAAAAAGCATAATATTGAGCTGACAGTAATTAATGAAAATAAAAAAATCCTGTGGACTTTTGGTCCACAGGATTATTATTTTATTCAGCAGAGATGTAATGCCTTCCGCATTTTTCATAAATAAAGTCGATAGCATATTGGACTAATTTGGCAAAAATAATAAAACCAACCACACTGGATATGATTTTCATTGCAAGCTTCATTTTTAAATGCCTCCTTGTAACAATAAAAAGTAGAAATGTAATTTCAATTGGTTATAACTTTATTGTATCACATTAAAAAGAAATTGCAACCAGAAAAATTTATTTAAATATTTTTTTATAAACGCTGTTCTTTTTTAAAAAAGCAATCAACGGGATGCCCAACACATAACAAACAACGACTTCTCCCAAGAAAACGAATCCGATGTTCACTAAAAACACAGATAGGCTGTAAGTGTTCATATAGATAATGGTCAGCTCAGCTCCAATAATCAAAGCATTAAAAATAACAGGAGGCAAAGGACCAAAAGCAAAATGCCCCCAATTCTTAGTAGATTTTCCTATCATGTAAG
>JARBTU010000047.1 GCA_029240015.1 Oscillospiraceae bacterium
TGGTTGCAAGAAGAATGTCGATCAGATTGGAAGACGGAAGAATTCTTAAAAACGGCGACACATTTACGATGCCGAAATACGGAACCATTAAGTTCCAAATGTGCACAAACAACTGGGATACAGACACTTATACCGATGACGGTCAAGGAATTGCCGGTTCAAAAGTCTTTGAATACACACATGTAAAAAACAAAGAGCTTTTCCTTCGTGTTGATACCATTAAATACTTCAAACCTGTTAAGTTCCACTTTACAAAAGGCGATTACAAAAAACTAACAGGCGTTGACAAAGTGCTATCTACTCCTCTTGAGAGTTTATCTATCAACTTTCCTATTGGCGCAACAGTTGAAGTAAAAGCTGTTGTAAAAGGTCAGGTTGTTGAGACCACCAATTTGTTTATTGACTCTTCTTTGGATTGGCATAACTGGAATTATTAATTCCACACTTTATTAACTTCACAGATTCATCTCCAAAATTTTTGTTGATATACGAAAGAGGGTATCATTCTGACGAGAATGATACCCTTTTTTTATGCTAATACTCCAACTCTGCAATCCTCAACAATTTTCCCGTCCAAAATCTTGACAATCCGATTTGCCTGAGCCGCAATTTCACTGTCATGCGTAATCAGTATTATGGTCTTCCCTTCCTTGTTCAGGTTCTTCAGGATTCCCATCACGTCTTCTCCGGACTTGCTGTCTAAGTTGCCTGTCGGCTCATCCGCAAGGATGATGGGCGGCATTGCGGCGATTGCGCGAGCGATCGCCACACGCTGTTGTTGTCCTCCCGACATCTGTGTTGGAAGATGATTCTTTCTGTTCTCCAAATTTACCTTTTTTAAAGCACTTAGGACAAGCTCTCTGCGCTTGGCTTTGTTCAACTTCCGATAAATAAGCGGTAGTTCAATATTCTCCTGTGCATTGAGGCTTGGAATGAGGTTGAATCCTTGAAAGATAAAACCGATTTCCTTGTTCCTCACTTCCGAAAGGGCATTGTCTTTCATCTGTGCCACATCATTGTCTTCGAGATAATACTCTCCGCTGGTGGGTATATCCAAACACCCCAGTACATTCATCAAAGTGGATTTTCCCGAGCCTGAACTGCCAACGATAGCTAAGAATTCTCCGCACTCTATATCAATCGAAACATCGTCCAATGCGCGGACTTCATTTTCTCCGGGATTATAGATTTTAGACACATTTTTAATTTGAATCAGCTTTTTCAAACAACGAACATCCCTTTCACGTCACAAATTTTTTATTCAAAAATAGTATTCCTCAAAAGAGATTTTTTACATCTTGATTTTTATATTTTTTAATAATTATGATGCTTGACATAAAATATTTTAAATGTTAAAATAACGATGAAATCACAACAGTTTGGAGATGGGAAGATGCGCAATTTTTCTTGCTAACAATTCAAAATAAGGCATAATAAAATGAGAAGGCAACATCGGGTTGTTTATTTTGTTATGCTTATGCAAGAAAAGCGCATCCTCTTAAAAACCTTTTTATAAAAAACGGCTTTATTCTGTATTTGTTTTAAGCAAATACAGAATAGCAATGCTGTTGATTTGGGTTGCAAGAAGCGATTTTCTTGCGACCCACTTTGTTTTTATAGGAGGTAATCTATGTCCCTTATTCATATTTCTAACTTGACCTTTTGTTATGATGGAAGCTATGACCCTATCTTTGAGAACGTTTCTTTTGGAATAGACACCGATTGGAAACTTGGATTCATCGGCAGAAACGGTCGGGGGAAAACCACCTTTCTCCGCCTGCTAATGGGCAAGTATGACTACAGTGGTTCTATTTCTGCATCTGTATCATTCGACTATTTCCCTTTTGATGTAAACGATAAAACGCAGTTTACTATTGACGTCATCAATTTAATCTGCGCTGATTATGAGCTTTGGCAGCTAAACAAAGAGCTTTCCCTTCTGGATGTTTCTGAGGACGTTTTATATCGACCTTTTGAAACATTAAGCAACGGAGAGCAAACAAAAGTTCTGCTCGCCGCTTTGTTTCTGAAACAAAATCATTTTTTACTGATTGACGAGCCAACCAACCACTTGGATGTAAGCGCAAGAAAAATTGTGGGAGATTATTTAAACACCAAAAAAGGCTTTATTCTCGTATCTCACGACCGCAGTTTTTTAGACACCTGTATCGACCATGTTTTATCTATTAACAAGACAAACATTGAAGTCCAGAAAGGAAATTTTTCCTCCTGGCAAAGCAATAAAGAGTGGCAGGATCAATTTGAGTTGAATGAAAATGAAAAGCTTAAAGGAGAAATTAAAAAGCTATCCGCTTCTGCAAAGCGAACTGCGACGTGGTCCAACGAAGTGGAAAAAAGCAAAATCGGAACAGGTGCTTATGACAGAGGATTCATCGGACATAAAGCCGCTAAAATGATGAAGCGCTCCAAAAACATTAAGTCCCGTCAGCAAAAAGCGATTGGAGAAAAATCCAAACTTCTAAAAAATATCGAAACGGCAGAATCTCTTTCTATCAGACCACTTTCATATCCTAAAAACGCCTTGCTGGAACTAAGTAATATTGCTATTTTCTACGGAAAAAATCAGGTATGCAAAGACGTTGGTTTTACGATTAATCAAGGTGATCGAATAGCACTTTGCGGCAAGAATGGGTGCGGAAAATCAAGTATCCTAAAACTAATTAAAGGGTATCCTATCGATTTTAACGGAGATTTAAATGTTGCAAGCAATCTTACGATCTCTTATGTAGCACAAGACACCTCTTTTTTAAAAGGAGCTCTGAAAGATTTTGCGGAAGAAAATCAAATTGATGAAAGCTTGTTTAAAGCAATCCTCCGAAAACTCGATTTTTCACGAATTCAGTTTGAGAAAAATATGGAGGATTACAGTGGAGGACAAAAGAAAAAGGTTCTGCTCGCCAAAAGCCTTTGTGAGGAGGCTCACCTTTTTATCTGGGATGAGCCGCTTAACTTTATAGACGTGCTTTCCCGAATTCAGATTGAAGAACTGATTATGGCCCACCAGCCCACCATGCTGTTTGTGGAACATGATATCTCTTTTGTCCGCGCTGTTGCTACGGAGGAAATCCGAATATAAATTACTTTAAACGCCTATCTGTCCTCTTTTTTTTGATCAAGAATCTTCAGTATCTTCTTTTCTGATTCTTGTGAAAGAAATATTTCTTCCGCTTCCATCTGAATCTTTTTCAATTCATTAATTACATCTGTTATTTGATTAAACAATCTGTAATACATTTTTTGATAGTTGTCCACTTTTATCACCTCCTACCTATTCTAACCTGTTTTAGGTTAGAATGCAATGCTCTAAAATGGATTATATTAAACTTGTTCTAGGGGTGATATCATGTACAGCAGAATCCGAGAACTGAGGGAAGATAAGGACTTATCCCAAACCCAACTTGCCAAAATTTTAGGCATGTCGCAGACGGGATATTCAAAATATGAGACAGGAGAGAATGACGTTCCCACCAGCATTTTAGTTGCTATTGCCAACTATCACGAAACCAGTGCCGATTATCTTTTAGGTCTGACGGACGAGAAGAAGCCTTACCCAAGAAAAGCAAAATAATTTTTTTTAGCGAACAAATATTCTTAAACAACAAGGGCGGTAAAAAGCAATTGCTTTTTACCGCCCTTAAAATATTTCTTATATTACTTTTATCTTTCGAGATTTTGAGTTCTTGCCGGACCCACGCCAACCATTGTAACCGGGCACTCGCACACTTCTTCAAGTCTCTTGATGTAATCCTTGCATGCCTGCGGAAGTTCATCAAATTTCTTGCAGCCCGATAGGTCTCCCGTAAAACCTGCGATTTCTTCATAAACAGGTTCACATAGAGCTAGTTCCTCCAGTGATGCAGGGTAATCTTTTAAAACGGAACCGTCTTGTTTCTTATAAGCAACGCAGATTCTGAGCTCACCAATGTCACTTAACGTATCTAATTTATTGATAGCGAGTCCTGTCAATCCGTTCACACGAACTGCATGACGCAAAATCACTGCATCAAACCAGCCTGTTCTTCTTGGGCGACCTGTGGTTGTTCCAAACTCGTTTCCGCGTGTGCGGATAGTCTCACCGATTTCATCGTCAAGTTCCGTTGGGAAAGGACCTTTTCCTACACGAGTGGTATAAGCCTTTGCCACCCCAATCACTTCATCGATCGCTGTAGGACCGATTCCACATCCTGTGCAGACGCCACCCGAAACCGGATGAGAAGATGTTACAAACGGATAGGTTCCCATGTCGATGTCCAAAAGTGTGCCCTGTGCGCCCTCAAAGAGGACGTTTTTATTTTGTTTGCAGGCTTCATAAGCCAAAACCGAAACATCAGCGATGTATTTAGACAAGCGCTTTCCGTATTCAATATATTCTTTAATAATAGTATCAATATCCAGCGCCTCGACGCCGTAAATAGCTGTCAGAAGTTTGTTTTTCATCTCTCCTACTGATTTTGCTTTTTCTTCAAAAACGTCAGGATTTACAAGATCATACATTCTTAATCCGCAGCGTTCCGCCTTATCCATATAACAAGGTCCGATTCCCCGACGAGTTGTTCCGATCTCAGAACCGCCGCGCATTTTTTCAGAAAGCCCGTCCAATTCTATATGCCACGGCATGATTACATGCGCACGAGGATCAATGCGAAGGTTTTCACAATCAATGCCTCTTGCAACAAGTCCGTCTATTTCCTGCAAAATCCCTTTTGGGTCAATGACTACTCCACAGCCAATTAAGCAAGGAGTTCCTTTATAAAGAATCCCGGATGGAATCAGGTGAAGTTTGTAAACTTCTCCGTTATTTTCAACAGTATGACCGGCATTGTTCCCTCCCTGGGAACGGATTACAACGTCCGCACGCGATGCAAGAATATCAATGATCTTTCCTTTTCCCTCATCGCCCCACTGAACGCCGACTACAACTTTTGCAGGCATTTGAAAACCCCATTTCATTAAAAACTCTTTTTGAATTATTTTCGATTGTGTCTTGCAAAATAATGAATTCGCAAACACATTGAATATTATAGCAACAATCTACTGTTTGTGCAACCGTTTGTTAAGCTTATCCTTAATATCTTCAATAAAATTGATAGAATTCATATAAAATTAGTCATTTTAAAAATTTTTTTACATAATAGTTTATTTTTGAAAATATTAAATATACTATTTATAGGAGCAATCACATAAATATTTTTAGTTTTTATTACTTTTAGTATAAAACAAGGGGGATTATTTTTGAATTTAACCACTAAAGATTATGAGGAGATGAATAAAAAAGCATCTCCCAACACAAAAAGCTATATGACCATTCCTTGTGCATTCATTATAGGGGGCATCATCTGCACGATCGGACAAGCTCTTGTAAACCTTTATATGTATTGCGGGATGCAACAGGAACAAGCTTCCACCGTCGCATCGGTTTCGCTTGTATTTTTAAGCGCACTTTTGACAGGACTAAAGATTTACGACAACATCGCCAAAGTAGGCGGTGCGGGAACCCTCGTTCCTATTACAGGTTTCGCGAACGCAGTCGTTGCTCCTGCGCTTGAATTCAAAAGCGAAGGATTGATTTTGGGGCTCGGCGCCAAGATGTTTATTATCGCGGGCCCTGTCATCGTGTACGGCGTCACTGCCTCGGCTATTTATGGTGTTATTCTTTGTTTGTTTAATCTGGTTTAAGGAGGGGCAAATATGTCATTAAAAATTTCACAAAGCACTGTCATTCTTCCGTCCTGCCCGGGCATTATCGCCTATGCTTCGGTTGGTGGAAAAAAAGAAGGCGAAGGTCCTTTGGCAAGATATTTTGACCTGTTGAACGACGACACGTCTTTCGGCGAAAAGTCATGGGAAAAAGCCGAAAGCCAGCTTCAAAAAGATTGTTCCTCTAAAGTCCTTGAAAAAGCGGGACTTTCTCCCGGTGACATCGACATCATGTTTGCTGGAGACCTTTTAAACCAGTGTATTGGCTCTGCTTACGGTTCCAGAGAGATGGATATTCCTTTCATCGGGCTTTACGGGGCTTGCTCCACCATGGCGGAAAGCCTTGCTCTTGCCTCGGTTTTTGTTGACAACGCTGTTGCAAATCGTGCGCTGGCGCTTACTTCCTCCCATTTCTGCTCCGCAGAAAGGCAGTTCCGCTTTCCTCTTGAATATGGCGGGCAGAGAACCCCGACAGCGCAATGGACCGCTACCGCTTCAGGGTCGGTCATCGTTGGACAGTCAGACAAGGCACCTTTTGTGCGTGCTGTTTGCTTTGGAAAAATCAAAGACATGGGCGTGAAAGACGTTAACAATATGGGTGCTGCGATGGCCCCTGCCGCGTGTGACACCATCATGGCCTACTTGACAGACACCAATACAACACCGGATGATTACGACATGATTTATACCGGTGACTTGGGAGAAGTCGGCTCTAGTCTTTTAATTGAGCTTTTGCAGAGAGAAAATATTGATATTTCAAAAAAGCATAACGACTGCGGATTGATGCTCTATGACCGCGAACAACAGGACGTTCATGCGGGAGGCTCGGGTTGTGGCTGTTCCGCAAGCGTGCTATGTTCTTATATTCTAAGACGAATTGAAGACGGAACCATGAAGAACGTATTGTTTCTTGCAACCGGTGCGATGATGTCACCGACTAGCCTCCAACAGGGGGAATCCATTCCGGGAATTGCTCATCTGGTTCATATCTCAAACACAAAAGGATAAAAAAATTTATATATTGGAGACCTTACTATGGAAATGTTTATAGATTACCTCAAGGCTTTCGTCATCGGCGGACTCTTTTGTGCCATCGGTCAAATTCTGATTGATTATACAAAGCTTACACCTGCGCGAATCCTTGTTTCTTATGTTGTTGCAGGTGTGATTTTAGGCGCACTTGGTGTTTATAAGCCACTTGTGGACTTTGCGGGAGCAGGTGCAACCGTTCCGCTCACAGGGTTTGGATACCTGCTTTCAAAAGGCGTGAAAGAAGCTGTGTTAAATCACGGGCTTCTAGGTGCGATTACGGGGGGAATGACCGCTACCGCTGCCGGAATCACCGCCGCTATTGTGTTCGGGTTCATTACCGCGCTTATTTTTAAGCCGGGAGACAAAGCATAAGAATATTGGTTTTTTGTTGGGAAGATTGCAGGGCTGTGGAATTCATCCACAGCCCTGTTGTATAAAAAACGGCTTTTTATGCTCTTGTGTAAAAAAACCTATCATAGCCCAATCCGTTTAATATGTAAAATAATATTTGCATTAGCCAAAGCCTCTATTAGCATAATAACCAAAAAACAAGCCCTTTGGTCCCTTAAAATTTTTGACGGAAACCTTGCATTCGCTATGTCAAAGATGATATAATACTAAACAATATTATTTTACGAATCGTTTTGAAAGGACGTGTGAGCTCTATGTTGCAGACTGAGTTTAATCGGAAGTTTGTAAAAGAAGGACTGACATTTGATGATGTTCTTTTAATTCCCGCAGAGTCGCATATTTTACCTGCGGATATTAAAGTGAACACTCGTTTGGCAAAAGACATTTACTTAAACTCACCATTTATTACGGCTGCTATGGACACGGTTACGGAGTCGCGAATGGCCATCGCCATTGCGCGTGAAGGCGGAATTGGTGTAATCCATAAGAACATGACAATTGAAACTCAGGCTGACGAAGTAGATAAAGTTAAAAGAAGCGAGAACGGCGTTATTGTGAACCCGTTTTCTTTAAGTCCCGAACACTTTGTTTTTGACGCAAACGAGCTGATGAGCAAATACAAAATCAGCGGCGTCCCTGTTGTGGAGCAAGGAAAACTTGTCGGAATTCTGACAAACCGTGACTTAAGATTCCTAACCGATTTTAATATTAAAATTAAAGAAGTTATGACCAAAGAGAACCTGGTTACCGCATCGGTAGGGACAACCCTTAAACAAGCTCAGCAAATCCTTATGAAACATAAAATTGAAAAGCTTCCTTTGGTGGATGACAACGGTATGCTAAAGGGACTGATTACAATTAAAGATATTGAAAAAGCAGTTCAATATCCAAACTCCGCAAGAGATAAATCCGACAGGCTTCTTTGCGCCGCCGCGATCGGTGTAACATCCGATGTTTTAGACCGTGCCAAAGCCTTGGTAAATGCACAGGTGGATGCGCTCGTACTTGATTCCGCCCATGGACACAGCAAAGGCATCATTGATTGCGTAAGAAAAGTCAAGGAAGCTTTTCCTGATGTAGCACTTATTGCAGGAAATATTGCAACAGCGGATGCCGCTAAGGCTTTGATTGACGCAGGAGCCGACTGCATTAAAGTAGGAATCGGACCGGGTTCTATTTGCACCACCCGTGTCGTAGCAGGAATCGGTGTTCCTCAAATCACCGCTGTTTATGACGTAGCGTGTTATGCACAAGAACATGATATCCCCGTTATTGCGGACGGCGGAATTAAATATTCGGGTGACGTTGTAAAAGCATTAGCCGCAGGAGCAAGCACCGTTATGCTTGGCTCCTTGCTTGCCGGATGTGAAGAATCCCCGGGAGAGAGCGAAATCTATCAAGGACGCCGCTTTAAAGTGTACCGCGGAATGGGAAGCCTTGGCGCAATGTCAAAAGGGAGCAAAGACAGATACTTCCAAGAAGACAACAAAAAACTTGTTCCGGAAGGTGTTGAGGGCCGTGTTCCTTACAAAGGTTCGGTTTCAGATGCCTTGTATCAGTTGATTGGCGGGTTACGTGCAGGGATGGGCTATTGCGGATGTGAGAGCATTCTTCAGCTTCACGAAAAAGCTCAATTCGTAAAAATTACTGGCGCAGGACTCAAAGAAAGCCATCCTCACGATATTTATATCACAAAAGAAGCCCCGAACTATTCCATTAATCCATAACAATATAAAATTAACGCCCTGTAAAACATTTGGTATGTTTTACAGGGCGTTTTGTTCTAAAGTTTTTATTTTTAATAAGCAACGCCTTGCGCAATCATCGCCTCAGCAACTTTTTGGAATCCTGCAATATTTGCTCCCAAAACGAGGTCTCCCTCACAGTCGTATGTTTTGGATGCATGATATGCTGAGTGGAAGATGTTGATCATGATTTCTTTCAGCTTTTTGTCAACCTCTTCAAACGTCCATGAATATCTCATGGAGTTTTGGCTCATTTCAAGACCCGAGGTGGCAACCCCGCCTGCATTTGCGGCTTTAGCAGGACCAAAAAGAACGCCCGCTTTCTGAAAGGCGGCAACGGCTTCGGGCGTAGACGGCATATTTGCCCCTTCTGCAACAGCCATTACACCGTTTTGAATAAGTATCTCAGCTTCTTCGCCATTCAACTCGTTCTGAGTTGCACAAGGAAGCGCGACATCACAAGAAATACTCCATATCCCTCTGCATCCCTGTGTATAAACAGC
>JARBTU010000048.1 GCA_029240015.1 Oscillospiraceae bacterium
TCTTCCTTTCAACGCCTCATGGATTGCCATTTTACTTTGCGGAATCCCCATCCTCAAAGGTGCAATTGTTGGATTGGTAACCGAGTTTGATATCAAAGCGGACGTGCTTGTATCAATCGCATTGGTCGCCTCAGTCATCATTGGAGAGATCTTTGCCGCTGGGGAAATTGCGTTTATTATGGCAATCGGAGCTTATTTGGAAGAAAGAACTGTTGCAAAAGCGCGTGCTGGAATCGAAAATCTGGTAAACCTTACCCCTACCACTGCAAGAGTCATACATAACGGAGAAGAAGTCATTGTCCCTGCCGAACAAGTTAAATTGGGGGATACGTTGCGTGTATTAGCAGGCGAAACCATTGCTGTTGACGGGACGATTATCAATGGGCAAACTTCCATTGACCAATCTGTGATGACAGGTGAGTCTCTTCCTGTGGATAAAGGGGTTGGAGATGATGTTTCAAGCGGAACCGTGAACCAATTCGGGACTTTTGAGATGGTCGCACAAAAGGTGGGTGAAGACAGCTCTATTCAAAGAATGGTTCGCCTCGTTGAATCCGCCGATGCAGGGAAAGCAAAAATTGTCGGCATCGCTGACAGATGGGCGACATGGATTGTTGTGGTTGCGCTTGTAGCGGCGGTTGGTACTTGGCTTATTACTGGGGAAATAATTCGGTCGGTTACCATTCTGGTTGTATTTTGCCCTTGTGCACTGGTGCTTGCAACACCAACTGCTATCATGGCCGGAATCGGAAATGCCACAAAATACGGCATTCTGGTTCGAGAGGGTGACGCTTTGGAACGCCTTTCAAAAGTAAAGCGAATTGCCTTTGACAAAACCGGCACCCTTACTTATGGTAAACCGACAGTCGTACGAGTGGAAAGTTGCTCCTCGGACATACCTCAAGAGGTGCTGCTTGATATTGCTGCATCAGCAGAGCTTCAATCAGAACATCCGCTGGGGAAAGCTATTGTCTCTTATTATAAACAAA
Organism: Oscillospiraceae bacterium; assembly: GCA_029240015.1. Classification (GTDB taxonomy): domain Bacteria; phylum Bacillota; class Clostridia; order Oscillospirales; family Ruminococcaceae; genus JARBTU01. Next base: position 990 of record JARBTU010000048.1, read on the forward strand.
AAAACGGTGCAACACCTAAGCAGCCTAAAGAATTCAAATTGCTTCCGGGCCGCGGTGTTTCTTGTGTAATCGGTGGGAACCGAGTATTCGCAGGAAATGAATCATTGATTTTGGAACAAGAAATCACCTTATCAAAGGAGATTAAGCAGTCAGCGGAAGAAGCCAGAATAGATGGATGCACGGTAATTTATGTCGCACTTGGCCAAAAATCAATCGGATGGGTTGCCTTATCAGATACCTTACGTCCCGATGCGGCACAAACGGTTAAGGTCATCCAGCAAACGGGAATCAAGACTGTTCTCCTTACGGGAGACGCTCCTCAAGCCGCAAAACACATGGCACAAAGTGCGGGAATCAGCGATGTGAAATATGAGTGCTTACCTGAAGACAAACTATCCTCCATTAAAGACTATCAGAAAAAAGGCGAGCTAATCTGCATGGTAGGGGACGGCATCAATGATGCGCCCGCATTAAAAGCCGCCCATGTAGGAATTGCTATGGGCGGAATCGGAAGTGACATTGCAATCGATTCTGCCGACATTGCTCTTGTTGGAGATGACATTAAAGAAATCCCTCACCTTTTACAACTTTCTAAGAAAACCATGCGTACCATAAATATTAACCTAACAGCTTCCATGGCACTTAATTTTATTGCCATAGGGCTTGCTATTACAGGCATTCTAAACCCTGTTGTCGGCGCACTGGTACACAATGTCGGATCAGTTGCTGTTATTATAAACTCTTCGTTACTGTTAAAATGGAGAGAAACGAAATAAAAACACAGTGCATTAGCCGCATATAAGCCAAAACTGACAATAAAACCACAGCTCCGGTACCTTAGTGCCGGAGCTGTGGTTTTATTGTTTTCCTATATTACATCATCAATAATACAGTATTATTCTTTGTGTCGAGGTCTATAATATTTTAGATAGAAAATGATAGCGGCAGATATGACTAAAGCAATTACAACAGCCAAAATAAATATGAAAACAGCATTATTATTGGCTGAAATTTCTTTGGTTGAAGTTTTCATATCCCCCACTTGTTTCGATGCTTGAATGAAGTCGGATTGGCTTTCGATTAAATTGCTTCCAACACCCTCCATGTTTGAACTTCCTCCAGATAAAGAGCCATCGCTCTGTACTATATTTGAGGTCAAACCTTGTTCATTTGAAGTGATCCCATTGGAACCGGTATTTCTGTGTTTATCGGAAGATGTAGAGGTTTCTCCATGTATATTATTATTTGATTGATTAGCTCCTAATGCGCTTGCATTTGAAGTCGAGCCGCGAGAAGAATCCCCCCCAGCAGATGTACTGCTTGAAGATTTTTTCGATACAGCGATGGTAATTTTATCTGTATCGGTCGGTGCACCCCCCGCATACTCAGCAAATGCCGAATCAATGATAATCTGTGTTCCGTTTGAAACAGGAATATCCCTCAACAGCTTATAATGAGTATTTCCCACACGATAAGTAACCTTTGCCCAATAGTTTTCCTGGAGCGCCTCCATCTTCACGGACGATACGTTTGAAGGTACTGTCAACGTATAATTTTTGATTGATGAATCAAATTTTGGAGAAATCGTTCCATATTTTGAGTCTATCAGCACGTTGGTAATCTTAGCCGACTGGTTTGACCAGTCACAGCCAATGTCTGCTCCCAACTGACAAGTGTATTGCCACCTTATTATGTCCCCGTCTTCCACAGGAAACTCAGAGGCACTCATGTTGATAAACCAGTTGTTCAGTGTGACCATCCAACCGCTTCCCGAGCCTGCGTCAAACTCTCCAAAAGTAGCAATACTTTTTTGCCCCACTTTAAAATTTTGAATGCAGGACAAATAAAACGAGCTGTCAGGGCTTCCTGTATATGCGTATTCAATACTCTTCATATCCAGCAGGCGCAGCGTAACGGAAGCAATGTTCTCTCCGTCATAAAACGGTACTTTGGTTGGTGCAATAATCTCCCCCAGCTTTGTAGGGAAGTCAACAGAACCTTCATTCAGCTCGTCCTGCAAACGTACGCCATTATCCACAAAACCAATTGTTACGTATCCATCCGGTAAGGACTGGGCAAAGGCTGTTGTGGTAAATGTAACAAGCAGAACAGCAAATATGATTATGGCTGTTAATGGTTTCCAACTATTTTTTTTATATTTAATATTCATTTTGACACCTTTTTCAGGTCATAGACCATATTTTATTTTAACACGAAGGAGCTTTTCTCCAATCGGTTTCGCAAGGATAAACAAGAAAATTACGTTAGATACGGCGTAGATGATTATAACAGGAACCGCGGAAATCATAACCTGTGCATATGCTCCTGTACTAAAGCCTCCATCTTTCCATAGCACCGTCCAAATATCCATGAAAAGAGAAAACAAAACCCCGGCCAAAACTCCGTAAGCACATAGCCAAAATCGACTTTTTATAAGTTTTTGTGCCAAAAGACCCGCAAAAAATCCAAGGAATCCCCAAATAAACATCTGAAATGGAGTCCATGGACCTTGTCCAAAATAGATATCGGAAATAATAGCAGAAAGAGACCCTGTTAAAAAACCTGCTTCTGCCCCCATGTAAAGCGCTGTAATTACTACAATGGCCGTAACAGGTTTAAAAAAAGGAATAGGATAAAACAAAAATCTTCCTGCCACCGAAAGCGCTATCATCACAGCAATGACCACCATTTTTTTGGTGTTTCCTTGTTTTTTTTCGAAGCTTAAGAAGAAAGGAACACAAGAAAGCACTGCAATGACAAGTGATATAAAAACAAATCTCCTGCCTTCAAATAACATGGTTCCTGTTGCAATCACGAGAGGAATGACCAACAGTAAAACTATATAGATTGATATTTTCTTAAACATGATGAACCTCGTTTTTTAAACACAGTGAAACAACATCTTCACAGGTTACAGCTTTAGGATAAAGTTGTCTGGCAATCCGATTGGCGGCAGTTGTATAAAAATTATTCTGTGCAAAAAATTCCCGCGGAATATCTTCTGACATGATTTCCCCGTCAAAAAACAAGGCGCAGCGGTCGGCACACTCACATGCAAATTCCACATCATGGGTTACTATAATGATCGTCATTCCCTGTGATTTTAAATCCTGCAAAATACCTTTAAGCGTTTCTTTCGCAAAGGCGTCAATCCCTTTTGTCGGTTCGTCTAAAAGAAGTATTTTGGGTTTTAGTAATAACATTTTTGCCAGTGCACATTTTTGCTGCTCTCCACCAGACAAATCGTAAGGATGTTTGTCTAACAAATCATGAATAGAAAGCTGTTCGGTTACCTCTTCAATCTCTTGCTTTTGCTGCTGGGAGTCATATTGCATCACTTTGCTAATCTCCGTAAAATCATCCCGTACTGTATTCTTTAAAAAGACTGTCTGCGGATTTTGGGGCAACAGTGCGATATTGTGATGATAGAGCTCATTGTTGTTATAATCTTTTATTTTCTTTCCGTTGATGATAATCTTTCCCCGATATGCTTTGTTAAGCCCTGACAATACATTTAACGTTGTGGTCTTCCCTGTTCCGTTTCCTCCCAAAATACAATAAGTTTCCTGCTTATGGACACAAAAACTCACCCCTCGTATCACATCGGGCAAGTCCCGTTCATATCGGAACCACACGTTGTGCAACTCTACCGCAATCTCAGAATTAGGAGAAAAGGGGGATGCCTCCATTTCAAAAATATCGTTGCTGTAATTTTGGGCTAAAAAGTTTCTTCCTTCTTTTACTGTTAAAGGGCAACCTTCTGTCTTTCCCAAAGAACTGAATATTTTTACAGCACTGGGAAGTCCCTTTAGCATCGGATGACTTGTGTTAAGTGATTGCAGGATACCGCTGATTTCTCGAGGTTCGTCATAAGCAATAATTTTTGCATTCTCCATTACCAGCACTTTATCCGCAATCGGGAACACTTCTTCCAAGCGATGTTCCACCAATATAATCGTAAGCCCGAGCTCTTTGTTCAATTTTTGAAGTGTAGCAATAAAGTCTGCCGCAGCTATAGGATCAAGCTGAGAGGTCGGTTCATCCAGTATAAGAACTTTGGGTTGCATAACCATGACAGACGCCAAATTCAAAAGCTGTTTTTGACCCCCGGACAACTCACTGGTTGCTTTTCGGAACCATTCCTGTATACCGAAAAAGCTTGCCATTTCACCCACACGGCGGCGAATGACCGATGTTGGAAGACCCATGTTTTCCAATCCGAAAGCGAGTTCGTGCCATACTTTATCCGTCACCACCTGATTCTCCGGATTCTGTACGACATACCCGATTTCACAGGCCGCGGTGTGTTCCGTAATTTCTGACAATTCTGTTTCATTATAATAAATGTGCCCGCTTTTCTCTCCATGAGGAGACATTTCTCTTTTAAGCATTTTTAGAAGGGTGGTCTTTCCACAGCCCGACTGGCCGCACACCACCACAAAATCTCCGCTTTCAATGGTAATCGAAAGGCTATCCAACGCTTTTAGAGCATTTGTGGGATAGGTAAAGCTTAAATTTTCGAGACGAAATATTTCCATTTCATATTCTCCTTGACTTCAATTAAAAACGGCAGAAAGCAAAGCACGCCAAACGCAACATACACCACTACAGAAAAAGGTGTAAAGCTCATATGGGTTATCTTTGGGTAAAACAAAAATGCTGTGGAACCAAGCCCTGTCCCCGTCAATACTATTGCTGTCAGCAAGATAGTAAGACTCAGCAACACCGCGTCACGTGCGGTAAAACGGAACAGCGAAAAATGGCTCCTGCCTTTAAGACCGTATCCTCGCGCTTTCATTGCATCGCTTGTTTCCACAGCATTCTCCAAAGACCAGGTCACCATTACAGAGAACACGCGCATGCCGCTTCGCACCTTATCCACTCGGCTCTTACTGCTATAAAGCCCCATCGCTTTCCCTGCGACGGATACTTTTTTCATCTGTATTTTGAAAAGCGGAATAAAGCGCAATGCCATAGAAAGAATGAGCGAAATTTTTGGAACTGCTTTTCCGAACAGATAGATAAATTTATCGCTGGTCATGATGATGTTGTAGCACTTGCACCAATACATGACGGCAACCAGCATGACAGCAATATCTATCCCGTATAATATTGCTTCCAAGGTTACGGGATTTCCATTCAAAAAGAACAGTGGAGTCATTCCGTTATGTGAAAAAAGCGGATTGACCACGGCAATCATTAAAAACAAAGGAACATAGAATGCAAGGTTACGAAAAAACTGATTCCCACGTTCCAAAACCGTACAAAAACAAATTCCACCAAGGAGTGCTTCTGCAAGCAGGACAGGATGGGCAGTAAACATAACCATCACCGTTACACTAAGAAAATAGCATAGCAATACCACAGGATGATAGGATGAAAATATTTTCATGATGCTTTCTCTCCCATCCATCGATTTCCGACATCCCGACCCAAATCACAGGTATAAACCCATTCAATAACGTCTCCGTCTTTTAAGGTGTATTTGGAACATCCATAGTTGGGGAACACACCGTTTACTTTATACGTCCATCCCGACAGCGGTCCGCAGGAGAATTCATATAAATGATTGATTCCCTTAATATATATACTGCCAAAACTGTTTGCGTTGGCACCCTGATATTCCATATGGATTTTGTTGTATCGTACCGAACGGTCCAAAATATCAAACACCGTATCCCCAGGACGAAGCACATATTCGGTTTTTGCCAGAATTACTCCATCGGTCGGAACAAACTCTTTTGACTGCAATTCCGACGACAAATCTTCATAATTTTCCAAAATAGTGTCGCACCGAATGCTGACAAAAACGGTATCTGTTTCCGTTGTGATATCATCAATATGTGTAAGATAATATTCATCTACAGACTGAATATGCGTTCCATTGATAAGAACTGCAATTATCAAAACAATCAGTCCGATAGCCAAAAAGTCTTTCTTCATTATTCATCCTCATACAACTTTTCCAGTTGTTCCATCTCGTGCCGCTTTTTGGTTCGTCTCTTCCGAATATGCAGAGCAACCAATATCAATAAAATGGAAACAACTAAAATTAAAACTACTGTAATTATAACAGCACGAAGATAGTTGTCAACCTTCGTTTTTGTTTTAAGCACATCCTCATACCGCTCAATCTTTTGACCGTCGTACTCGCTTAACTTCTTATAACGATTCACGATATCATCCACCACTGCTTTATCTTTGAGGCTGATTTTATCAAAAGGATATAATTTATTCTTTACCTGTGCATTAATCGAATCAATCTCATTCTGAATGGCTAAAATGTCATTTTTTGCGTTTAACAGAATTTGCCGATAAGTCTCTTTCTCGTCAAAATTCTCTGACTGCTCCAGTTTTGTTAAAAGCTTTACGACCTCTACATATTGTTTGGTTGTAAGCGGTTTTGGCAAAGAGCTAACTGCAATGCGGTCAGATAATATAAAATACACGGGCAAATATCCATCTTCTTCGCCTTTATCGGGTATAACAGCTGTTTTATTTGCTAATTGCAGGATATTGATTTCCAATCCTTTTGCTACGTCCGATAGCTTAACATAATTGAACACATAGTTTCGTTCGGATTCTGATAGAGAATAATAGTCTTTTAAAAGCTTTTCAATATCTGATTTTGATGTTTTATTAGTAATAGATGATATTTTACTTTTTAGATTAGAAATTCGCTTGCGCAATGCTGTGGATTGTTCAGCACGAAAGTCATAAAGAATACGCATTCCGTTTTGTTGACGCCATACTGCCGCCATAGTGTATAGTACCTGTTCGCTTGCCATGCTGTTGGACTTGTTAGGCAAAGAGGTAGGATTATCCGCCTGATAAGCAAGCGAATGAATAAAGCCTCCATCTTTCATGCGATACTTCATGATTCCGTCAAGCAATGTGTTTCCGTTTTTGATGAAGCGATTATCTTGTTGGACGTCAATGCCAAGGGAGCAAATCGCCACTATGACCTGCGCGGTACTTTCTGCGTTTTGGGTTCCCCAACTTGCGAAGTCTCCGTCCGCGAGCTGCATTTTTGACAGGCAAACAAGTGCCTCGTCAATAATGTTCCGCACGCTCTTTTGCATTTGTTTGTTGTCAGATTTTTGATTGTATGTATAACTCTTTTCAGCGTTATAATAAGGAGAAAGAGCTTGAATTGCCATGGCGGTAACATCGGGGTCGGAAACTTTCCCCGACAGCGCAAATCCTCCGTCCGAAAGCTGCCGCTTGATAATTTCTGTTATAATATCATCGCGAGAATAAAAGCTTCCTTTGGGGATTTCGTATCGCATAGAGTCCAACGCAATGAGTCCCCAAATCCAGCCGTTGATCCCCTGTTTTCCAAGCGGTGCAGTCTTTCCTCTGTTGTATGTTCCGTCGGCAATCAGATTGATTGAATTCCCGTCTTTATATGTCCCGCAATGTGTAGGGTCTCCTCCCATAGCAAGAACAGAGAGAGAGATACGGTGCCATTCAGTCGCTTTGGCAGCGCTTAGCTTTTCCGCTTGCCCATATCGCTTTTGCACCGCTTCTTTTATCACAGCAAGATAGCCTTCTTCATCATCTTGGTATGCAAACCGCCCAAGCCCGATAGGGAACCAGTCACCTGCTGTGGTTCCCGCTAATTCCAAAAAAGCATCATTAAGCAAATAACCGTTAACAGAGGACTTATTGTCACTCTTTTTCCAATTGATGATATCCTCTGCAACCTTTAGGATTTCCTGTTCGCTATAAAGATGTTTTACAGGCTGTGCACAGACAGCCTGCATTATTATTGTAAAAAGTAAGATAATTGAAATCAAACCACAAAGAATTTGTTTTGTTTTCTTCATTTCTATGTTTTCCTAAACAGTTTTTCGGCGTTTTATAATCAGACAACCCATCACAGCCGAAGCGCTACAAACAGTCAGAACCATTATCCCTATCGGTAATGATTCCCCCGTATGAGGGGCACTTGAAGTTTTTTCGGTTTCGTTATTTGTTTCCTGGACTTCTTCTGTTGGCTGGTCATTATCTGATTGATCATCATCCGGTTGGTTATCTTCTTGCTCATTATCGATTAACTGAGCATCCGTTTTAACTTCATCCATCTGAACTTTTGCTTGTGTAAGCAAAACATCAATTTCAGAGAAATCTGTAGCGGTATCGATTGCTAATTTTGCTGCTGTTAGAATGCTATTCAATAGTATTTTTTGTTCATTGCGATAAAGGCTTAAATCTTTATAGGAATCAAGCGCTGCTTTTGCAGTTGCCTTTGCTTCTGCGAGTGCCTCTGAAGACTCCTGCTCTGTTAGCTGTGCATTCGTTTTGATTGAATCCATATCGACCTTTGCCTGTGCAATCAAAGGATTTATT
>JARBTU010000049.1 GCA_029240015.1 Oscillospiraceae bacterium
TGTAAAAAGTCCAAAGTTTTTATCGGGAATTCTAAGATTTATTTTTGGGATAAAAAAAGAAGAAGTTTAGAATACATATATAAGAGAGCTGTTTTGAAAAAGACAGCTCTTTTATATATGTATCAGGGGTATAATAAAAATTAAATGAGAATATATTTTTATATATGACGCATTTTGTTTTCGAGGTGATACATTATGGTTGCCAGAGTGATGGAATTTAGAAATAAAGAGGTAATAAATATAAAGGACGGAACAAAATTGGGGTTTGTTGATGATCTGGAGATAGATACGGAAAGCGCACAAGTGTTATCTGTTATTGTTTTTGGCCGCTTAAAATGTTTTGGTCTTTTTGGAAGAGAAGATGACATTATAATATGCTGGAAAGAAATTCAAGTTATTGGTGAAGATGCAATTCTGGTTTGTTTTACAAATGAGCCTAAGAAACCTCGAAGAAAAGGTTTTTGGAAACGAGTATTTAAGTAATTATTCAAAGTTTGGCACTTGACATATCCTAAAAAATAATATATCCTAAAAATATAAATTAATATCTAAGTGTATTTTTTGAAACCGTTTTTGTCTAAAAACGGTTTTTTAAGAATTTATAGAATAGAGATAAAAAGAACAGAAAGTGAAAAGATTGAGGAAAATGCATGTCATTAATTAAATTTATTCCTAAGGTTTCCAAAGATTTTTTATTGTTTCTTGCAAGTGTCGTGTGGGGATTTGCGGGATACAAAATACTTGGTATCGGAATCCCTTCTATGATAAATAACTGGAGTATTCCCATTGTTAATATTTTAATCTCGGTGATTATTTTTGGACTGTTTTTTAAATTTGTGTTTTTTAAAATGTTCAAAAAACACAAAAACAGAATTATGAGATATCAGCAAGACAGAGTTCAAATGTTTGCCTTTTTTGACCTAAGAGGTTATATTATTATGGCTTTTATGATTACACTTGGGATAACCATAAGGAACCTTAATTTTATTAATCCTCTTTATCTTGGAACCTTTTATTGCGGACTGGGTTCAGCTCTTTTAGGGGCTGGGATATGCTTTCTTACCGCATCAGTTACTAACTTATGCAAAAAGTTTAAATTAAATGAGGTAGAAGAATAAAATCTGGAGGGAAAGTCATGATTATAAAACAAATATCTGTTTTTGTAGAAAATAAGCCGGGAAGACTTGCTGAGATTGCAGCAGTATTAAAGAAAAACAACATTGATATCAGGGCTTTATCCATTGCAGATACAAGAGATTTTGGAATTTTAAGGCTGATAGTAAACAATCCTGACACGGCGATTCTAGCGTTAAAGCAGACAGGATTTACTGTGTCAATTACCAATGTCATCGCAATTGGAATTGACGATCATCCGGGAGGATTGTTGAGTGCATTAGAGACATTATATAGCAACAATATCAGCGTCGAATATATGTACGCATTTACAGGCAGAGCGGAAGATATGGCTTTTGTTATCCTTAGAGTTGAAGACAATGTGAAAGCAATTGACGTTCTGCAAAAAAATAATATTACAATTTTAGAGAATTCACAAATATATAAAATATAAATTATTATCTTAGAAAAAATTTAACCCCTGATATATGAATTTCATATATCAGGGGTTATTTATTTGAGCTATCTAAAAATGGTCTTCTCTACTTCGCTAAATTTTTATTTAGCGAAGTAGTCTTAATTTTTACTCAGACTACTCAAAAGATTTCTTGCCTGTTCAAGAGAGATTCTAATGCTATCAAACGGATCTATGATGATATCATCCTGCTCAATAGCTACCCATTCGAATTTTCGTCTAACACATTCGTCCAAAACGGATTTTATATCAACAATTCCTGTTCCAACTTCAGTCATTTGTTTTGTTTCTTGATCTTTCATATCTTTTAAATGAATGATGGAGCAACGTTCTCCAAGTTGATTCATCACTTCCACGGGATTTAAACCTACATGCTGCGCCCAATAAATATCTAGCTCAAAAGATAAATTCTCTTTTTGGGTATGGTTTTTAAGAATTTCCAACCCACATTGATTATCTTCCTGCTTTTTTAGTTCAAAATCATGATTATGGTATAACAACTCCATGCCCGCAGAATGAATCTTTCCGCCGATCTTTTCGCAAAACTCTGCAACTCTTTTATAATCATCCAAAGACTCATAATGATAGTGCGGAATAATAATATTCTTTGTGCCGATAATTTGATTATATTCAATAGTTTCGTCTAACCTTTCGGTCAAATCAGAATACCCAGTATGGCTTCCTTCTGATTCCAAACCCAAGTCAAGCAGAATTTTTTTCAGTTCCTGCGCTTTCAATTCATAAAAGCCCGCAAACTCCACTCCATCATATCCTGCTTTACGGACTTTTTTTAATACTTCAGGGAAATTTCCATCCACACAATTTCTGAGTGAATATAACTGAACTGCAAATTTCATATAAAATGTCCTCCTAAAATTCGCCTTTTACAGAAACACCGTTTTCTGCTGAATAAAAAGCTGCATCAATTACCTGCATGACACGAAGCGCTTGCAAAGGCGTAACTTTCAATTCTTGTTCACCCAAAACAGCTCCTGCAAAGTTTCTATAATAATCACGACAATCTGTTTGGACTTGAGGCAGTTCCTCTTCAGTAATGGTTTCAATCGGTCTTGGTGCCATGGTTTTGGTTGGTCCGGCACTGGTATAAACGATGCCTTCTTCCCACTTGAATTCTATTGTGTTGGCTTTGACAATTTTCCCGTTACAATCCCAATCGTTGATAACAAGCGTACCGGCATCTCCTGAAACATGCCACCGTGGAAGGTTAATAAAAGTATAGGTATCCACTTCAATAAGTGCGCTGATTCCGTTTTTAAACCGAAGCATTAACTTGAAATTGTCATCCACTTCCGGAAACTTGACGGACAAAAGATGTGCATAAACCTCAACAACGGGGCTGTCTACCAGCCACATCATCTGGTCAAGAAGGTGGATCCCCCAGTCATACAACATTCCCCCACCGGCTTCTTTTACACAGCGCCAATCTCCCGGAACGCCCCGTGAGCCCTGTACCCTTGACTCAATGTAAAAAGGAGTTCCTATGATTGCGTTCTCAATTGCTTTTTTAACAATACGGAAATCACGATCCCATCTTCTGTTCTGGTGAACAGAAAAGATACTGTTCTGTTTCTCCGCCACGTTGATTATTTCTTCTAGCTCTTTTGCATTCATTGTCACCGGCTTTTCGCATATAACATGCTTTCCTGCTTTTAATGCTTGTATAGAAATGTCCTTGTGGAAATTATTCGGAGTGGCTATTAATATGATATCAATATTTTTGTCTGCCAACAGCGCGTCTAATTGTTCATACCGTTTTAAACCCTTCCCCTCCCCTTCTTTTCCCTTTTGTGGATTGATGTCGTAACATGCGATGACTTCCATTACTTCATTTATGGATGAAATCTGGCTATGGTGAAAGCTCCCCATGCCGCCATAACCCACTATCCCGACTTTTAAACTCATTTTCTATATCTCCTTTAATCCATCTATTTCTCTAAAGATGCAGGATTTGGGCAGGACAGTTCCTCTCTTCGCGCCAACGGTGTAGCCCAATCTACAGCGTTTCTAAGGATCTGCTGGATGTTTTGATCATGATAGACAGGATATTCCTCATGTCCAGGCTGAAAGTAGAAAACTTTTCCATAGCCCCTTTGGAAAGTACAACCCGAACGAAAAACTTCTCCTCCCGCAAACCAGCCTAAAAACACCACATCATCCGGTTTAGGAATATCAAAAAACTCTCCATACATTTCTTCTCTTGGCAGCTCAATGTATTTATCAATCCCTTTAGCAATAGGGTGACTTGGATTCACATTCCATAATCTTTCTCTGTCGTTGTCTCTCCACTGTAAGGTACAGCTGGTTCCCATTAGTCTTACAAATGGTTTGGACAGATGGGCGGAATGCAGTGCGATAAAACCCATTCCTTTCAAAACAGCTTGCTGAATTTTTTCGGCAAGACTATCCGGCACTTCCGCATGCGCGGAATGTCCCCACCAGATAAGTACATCGGTTTGATCTAAAACTTCATCCGGCAATCCGCAATAATCTTCATCCAGCGTAGCGGTTCTGATAACAAGGTTTTCATTCATCGACAGAGCTTCTTTAATTGTATTATGGATGCCGTTCGGATACACTTTGCTGGCGGCATGATTTTCGTCTTTTTCATGGCGATTCTCGTTCCATATGGTAACGTTTATACTCATCTTTTGACCTCTTTCGTTAATCAAAATATACAGGCTGGCCGGTTTGCTGAGACTGATATATAGCATCTAGTATTTGGGTGACCGCTGCTGCCTGTTCCGGATAAACCACAAGCTCTCCTTTTCCCATAACAGCACGGACAAAAGTATTGGCTTCTTCCACTCCCGCATCATCCGATGCTCCGTTATAAAAAGCTACGCCCGAAGATGAAAATTCGGGTTTTAACATATACTGCCTTCCGTTGGTTACGCCATTGATGCGCAATCCGTCAAACATGTCCGCACCACCCTTGTCTCCGCAAAGAATGGTTTGTGCTTCACCAACTTCAAGTGTATTTAGTGCCCAGCTGGACTCAACAATTATCGTAGCACCATTTTCCATCACCACAAAACCAAAAGCACTGTCTTCAACGGTGAATTCATCTGACTTCCAATCTCCCCACGCGTTCCCTGTCTCTGTTTGTTTATTCAGTTTGTGATAAGTGGTTCCTACGGCATATTTAGGCTTATAATTATCCATCATCCATAATGTAAGGTCAAGAGCGTGGGTACCGATGTCAATAAGCGGTCCCCCTCCCTGCTCATATTCATTTAAAAATACACCCCATGTAGGAACTGCACGGCGACGAAGGGCTCTTGCTTTTGCAAAATAAACTTCACCCAATGTTCCTTTGCCACACTCCGCTTTAAGGAAACGTGAATCAGGGCGAAAACGATTCTGATAACCAATCGTAAGGAGTTTTCCTGTTTTTTTTGCGGCTTCCACCATTTTGATGGCTTCACTATAATTAATTGCCATAGGTTTTTCACACATAACGTGCTTTCCTGCTTCCAGTGCAGCCACAGTAATATTACTGTGAGAACGGTTCGGCGTGCAGATATGTACTGCGTCAATGCTGTCATCTTTTAAAAGTTCATTGTAGTCAGTATAGATTTTTGCCCCTTCTGTTCCATAGTCTTCTTTTGCTTTAACAGCTTTTTCTTCCACAATGTCGCAAAACGCAACCATTTGCGCTTCTTCAATTTTTTTTAAGGAAGGCATGTGCTTGCCGTTTGCAATTCCACCACATCCGATAATGCCGATTCTTACTTTCTCCATAAGAATTCTCCTTTCCGGTTCAGACAATATTAGTTTTTATTTTTGCTATTTACAGATTTAAAAGTTTGATATATTATTAGAAATATACCAATGATTTTATTATACATTCTTCCATATAAAGATAAAGTCAAAAAAAGATTATTTCAAGACAAATATTGCGTTAATGAGGAGCATCAATTTATATGAGCAAACCTAAGATCAAGTTTGTTGATAACGAAGAGTTAAGAAATGAAACTGGCGAATGTACCAATCATATCAGGTGGATGCGCTGAAAAAGTATCATATAGAGCCAATGAAGGAGATGGAGCCCCATGAAAGCTTATTTTGAAATCGAACGAGAAAACAATGAAGAATTATCAGTCTTTGAAAGTATAAATAATTGTATTTCTCCTCATTTCCATTCTAATATCGAAATTGTCTATGTTTTAGACGGGGAGATGACTGTTACTATCAACGGCATTACCCGCATTCTGAAAAAGGGAGATGTTTCTGTTTGTTCTAATTATGCAATCCATTCTTATGATACAGAATCTTTTTCCAAAGTTATCGTACTTGTTTTTCCGCTAAGTATGGTGAAAAGTTTCAGCATACTTTTAGACACACATACATTTTCCGACAATTTCTTACTTTCCCATCCCTGTCAAAATGAAATTTCATCTTATATGAAAAAAATTGTAGACACGCTCGATAAAGAAAATAGCTTGAAAATTAAGGGATATTTATATATTATATTATCTTTGCTCATTGACAATATTGGTCTATCAGAGATAAAAAATGACTCTGTCAATTTCTTGCCTAAAGAAATTCTGATTTACTTACAAATGCATTATCTGGAACCTATTACACTTTCAGATATTTCTGAAAAATTTAACTATAGCAAATACTACTTTTCTCGGTTTTTTAATACTTATTTTAAATGCGGCTTTAACGACTATTTAAATACTTTAAGAAGTCGGCATGCCGCAAAACTTCTTTCAGACAGTAAAATGGGGGTCCTTGATATCTGTTATTCTTCCGGTTTTGAGAATCAAAGAACTTTTAACAGAGCTTTTCATAAAACATTCCATATGACACCAAGCAATTACAGAAGAAGATTGCCGGGATAAACAAAAAAGCCTGTAACATTTGAAGTTTCAAATGTTACAGGCTTTTTTGTTATTGATTTAGTTCGCATTCCGATGCTTTTTCAATGCTATATGGCTTAAGGTATTGAAGATTACGCTTATATAAAAAATAAAAAATAATCATGCTAGCGACAAAAGACACACACTCCGCTATAGGAAATGCGTACCAGACGTAACCAAGCCCCAGTTTAGACAACAAGAACGCAACGGGTAGTATCACGATAAGTTGTCTTAATATCGATATAAATAGGCTTTTTCCGCCCATTCCAATTGCCTGGAACATAGCCGAAAACATAATTCCCAATGCCGCAGCGGGAAAACAAAGGCTGATTATCCGAAGCGCTGGGATCCCGATGTCATATAATTCGCTCGATTGGCTGAAAATTGATAAAAGCGGCTTAGGAAATATAACAAACAACGCAGTCCCCACCGTCATAATAAATAAGCCGATTCCACAGCCGATTTTCAATGCAGAAAAAAGTCTTTCTTTATTTCTTGCTCCAAAATTATATCCCATGATCGGCAGTACTCCATGTGTCAGACCAAAGACAGGCATAAAGATAAACGACTGCAACCTATAATAAATCCCAAGAACATTAACAGCTAGATCCGAAAACCCTTCTAATATAGCATTAAGCCCCATAATTAGAACCGAGCCGATTGCCTGCATAATAATAGAGGGGAAACCAACCACGTAAATACCTTCAATTGTTTTCCAATTTATCCGAAAAGACTTAAACGAGATATGTACGTCATGTTTTTTTGTAAACGCAATAAATATAGCAAATAGCATTGATACAGTCTGCCCGATAATAGTGGCCAATGCAGACCCCAACACCCCTAACTTTGGCAACCCAAACCATCCAAAAATTAGTATTGGATTAAGGACAATATTAATGATTGCTCCCGTCAACTGAAAGGCCATAGGATATAGCATGTTGCCTGTTGCTTGCAAGGTTTTTTCGAGATTTATTTCAATAAATATCCCAAAAGAACCAATGGTGACTACCTGCGTATAAATCATACCCATCTGAATAATGGACTCATTGCTAGTAAAGGCCTGAAAAAATATTTTAGAGCAGAAAAGTCCAAACAGAGCAAAGATAAACCAGCTAAAAATCCCTAGTAAAATTCCATGGGTTGCAGCGGAATCAGCATCTTTCTTATTTCCTTCTCCAAGTCTCCTTGAAACAAGCGAATTGATACCTATTCCCGTTCCAATCGCAACAGAGATCATCAGTATTTGCACAGGAAATGCAAACGTGACGGCTGTGAACGCATTTTGCCCTATTCTTGCGACAAAAAGGCTGTCAATGATATTATAAAGTGCTTGAAATACCATTGAAAACATAGCCGGCAATGACATTGACAGAATTAGTTTAAACATGGGGGCCGTCCCCAATTTATCAGATCTTAATTTTCCCATAGATACACTCCTATATATAAAATAAGTTTTATTCTTTTTGTTTGCTTTTCCAAGTTATATAAAGGAGGCAATTTTAAGCTTCTCCAACTGTGTTAAAACAGACAATCTTTTTGTAATGTGTCTAATCAATTCTTTTCTATATATTTTAAAATTAATTCTTTCATAATCCCAGGGTTTCCCTGACCTTTGGATGCTTTCATGCACTGCCCTACCAAGAATCCGAGGGCATTGGTTTTTCCGCCTTTATAGTCATCAATAGACTTCTGATTGTTCTCCATTACCTCGGTAACGATTGCTTCCAGCGCTGAACTATCGGAAATTTGAGCGAGACCTTTTTGTTTGATAACTTCTTCCACAGAAACATCCTGTTCGATTATTGTTTCAAAGACAATCTTCCCTGCTGAATTAGATATTTTATTTTCTTCTACAGCTTTAATTAAATCAAACAGCTTTTGTGGTGTCAACTTCGTTTCATCAATTGATTTCTTTGTTTCATTTATAAACTTCGACACATCTCCAAGTATCCAATTGGAAACATTCTTAGGCGTGATGTTTCCGCATCCCAATGTTTGCTCGAAAAGGGTTGCTTTTTCTATTCCGTCAACCAAAAGCGTTGCATCGGTTTGGGTCAAACCAAAGTCTTTGATATATCTTGCAATTTTTTTATTCGGAAGTTCGGTAATTGAATCTTTGAGCTGTTTTACATATTCTTCATCCAAAACAATCGTGAGTAAATCCGGTTCAGGGAAATATCTGTAATCATGTGCGTCCTCTTTGGACCTCAGCAAAACATTAACACCCTTTACATCATCCCAGCGGCGTGTTTCCTGTTGAATCGTTTCGCCTCTTTCAAGTGCTTCGACCTGACGCTTTGCTTCATATTCAATTGCTCTTACTGCTCCGCTGAAGCTGTTTACGTTTTTCATTTCACAACGAGTTCCAAATTCAGTGCTTCCCTTCTTCATGACAGATACATTGACATCACAGCGAATAGAACCTTCCTGCATCTTGCAGTCCGAGACATCAAGATACTGCAAAATGGAGCGAATGGTATCCAAATATGCTTTTGCTTCGGCGGAACTTCTCATATCAGGTTCCGAAACGATTTCAATCAGAGGGACTCCGCAACGGTTAAAATCCACAAGCGAGCCTGAAAAACTTTCGTCGTGGATAAGTTTCCCTGCATCTTCTTCAATGTGAATCCTTGTTACACCAATTTGTTTTTCTTTTCCGTCAACCAAAACATCAACAAAGCCGTTTTCACAAAGAGGAATATCAAACTGGCTGATTTGATAAGCCTTTGGCAAATCGGGATAAAAATAGTTTTTTC
>JARBTU010000050.1 GCA_029240015.1 Oscillospiraceae bacterium
ATTGTTGGTGTGAAAGAGCACATGGAAATGAATGTGGAGCAAAATTTTGCCCGTATTCCTCAATTTTGGGCAGAAACATACCAGAGTGGATTTTTTGAAGTTATCAGTAAACTTTCAAACAGAGAACCTCAAGGAATTTTAGGTATCAGCACCTGTATGAACGGAAAAGATTTTGATTATTACATTGCTTGTTCTACTGACCAGCCTGCACTGACAAACACTTTTGAATATGAAGTACCCGCCGCCACTTGGGCAATATTTGAGTGTATGGGGCCGGTGTCTTCTGCGGTTCAGACACTTCAAAAACGGATTGTTACCGAGTGGCTTCCTACTTCCGGGTATGAGTATGCGGATGCACCGGATATTGAAGTGTATCCTGAAGGCGATACTACTTCTGAAAATTACAGGTCCGAAGTTTGGCTTCCAATTATCAAGAAGCAAGATTAAAACTTTAAAAACTGCCGTATCAAAAAGATACGGCAGTTTTTATATGACTCGCTTCTAAATTTTGATCCTGCTTACAATTAGGCAGATAAGATTATGCAGATATTTCCGCAGGTTGTTCATCTTTTTTGGATGCGTTGGTGACAATCTTAATAATCTCGTTCACAACCAAAGGAACCAAGGCAAACAAAATTACAATTCCCCAATCTTGCAGACTCAAATTATGGACTTTGAACGCATCGGCAAGAGCAGGAATAGAAATGACCCCAAACTGTAGAACGAGCCCGATAATAATTGCTCCAATCAACTTCATGTTAGAAAACAACCCTACTTTTAGTATGGATTTAGAGGAACTTCTCATGGATAATGAATAGAACAATTGTGATGCCGCCAGCACAACAAATGCCATCGTTCTTGCATTTGTCAATGCATATTCTGAAATATCTGCTGAACCAACGCCATATCCAAATTCATGGAGTCCAAAATAAAACGCCAATAGTGTTAAGATACCTATTAATGTTCCGCCGATAATCGCTCTTACACCCGCTCCGTTTGCAAAGAAGCTCTCTTTTGGATTCCTAGGCTTCTTCTTCATCACATCTTTATCACCCGGGTCGACACCAAGAGCAATGGCAGGCAGCGTATCTGTTATCAGGTTAATCCAAAGAATCTGTGTCGCTATCAGAGGAACCTCTCTCCACGAAAATAATATTGAGAAAAATATCGCAACGACCTCTCCCAAATTACATGACAACAAGAAAATAACAGATTTCTTAATGTTGTTATAGATATTTCTTCCCTGCTCAATTGCATGGACAATCGTCGTAAAATTATCGTCCGTCAGAATCATGTCGCTGGCACCTTTTGAAACGTCTGTTCCCGTAATACCCATTGCGACACCAATATCTGCCGATTTTAATGAAGGCGCATCATTCACACCATCTCCTGTCATCGACACAATGTTCCCATGCGATTTGAACGCTTTCACGATTTTCACTTTATGTTCCGGTGATACTCTTGCGAAAACCCTGTAGTCATTGATTTTTCTTGAAAATTCTTCGTCGGTCAGTTCGTCAATCTCTGCTCCTGTAATGCTTTGCTCAATCGACTCCGCAATTCCTAACTGTTTGGCAATCGCAACCGCTGTATTTTTATGGTCTCCCGTAATCATAATTGGCGTAATTCCTGCCATTTTCGCCTCTCTGATGGAGTCTTTCACTTCAAGTCTCGGAGGGTCAATCATTCCCACAAAGCCAATGAGAACCAAATCTTTCTCCATTTCTTCGGGATCAATCATGTCGCTTACATCTTTATAGGCAACGCCAAGAATTCTTAACGCTTCGTCAGACATCTCTTCCGTAATCTTTAGATAATCTGCTTTTATATCCTCAGTAAGCGGAACTTCTTTTCCATCAACAAGAACACGGTTTGAAATTTGGAGAAGATTATCAATTGCACCTTTGGTATGAACCCGACATCCACCTGCTTCTTCGTTCAATGTGGACATCAATTTCCTGTCCGAATCAAACGGTTTTTCAGATACCCTTTTATGTTGTGTGTTTAAACCTGCTTTTGTAAGCTGATATTGCTCTCCTAAAACGATCAGAGCGATTTCAGTAGGGTCCCCTGTTCCTTGACCGTTTTCATAGGTTGCATCCGAACACAGAACCAGCGATTTAATCAATTCTTTTTCATCAGCCGAAATATCAGAATCATTTCCCGAAGCAGAAACTTCTTTTAAATTGTTATGTGTATAATATTGTACAACCGTCATCTTGTTCTGGGTAAGTGTTCCTGTTTTATCTGAACAGATAATATTTACACAACCAAGCGTTTCAACTGCAGGAAGCTTTTTCACGATGGCATTGATTTTAGACATTCTTGTTACGCCAAGAGCCAACACAATCGCAACGATTGCAGCAAGACCTTCCGGAATTGCGGCTACCGCCAGACTGATTGCAGTGAGAAACATGTCAAACAAATCTCTTTTTTGAATCAGCGCAATCGCAAAAATCAAAACACATATGCCGATAGCGACAAATCCGAGCACCTTCCCCAGTTCTTCCAGTCTCTTTTGAAGCGGGGTCATGGTATCCTCATCTTCATCCAGGATTTTTGCAATTTTTCCGATTTCCGTTTCCATGGCAGTTCCTACAACAACGCCCTCTCCTCTTCCATAGGTGGTGAGCGTCGACATAAACGCCATGTTTGATTGATCGCCTATCGGTGTTTTGGGATCATCCAAAAGATCTTTTGCATTTTTATCGGAAGGAACGGATTCTCCTGTAAGCGCCGATTCTTCTATTTGAAGGTTTGCTGTTTCGATAAGTCGCAAATCTGCAGGAACATATCTTCCTGCATCAAGAATGACGATATCCCCCGGGACAATTTCTTCCGAATTGATTTCTTTTACTTCGCCGTCACGTCTGACCAGCGTTTTGGGCGTGGTCATTTTTTGAAGCGCTTCTATTGCTTTTCCAGCTTTATACTCCTGAACGACTCCAATCACTGCGTTTAAAATGACAACTAAAAGAATGATGATTGAGTCCACGTATTCTCCGATAAAAAGGGTAATTATCGCCGCTCCTAAAAGAACATATATCAGCATATCCTTTAGTTGAGATAAAAACAATGAGAACAAGCTTTTTTTCGGTTTGCTTTTCAACTTATTCGTGCCGTATTTCTCAAGTCTTGCCTGAACCTGGTCACCCGATAGTCCTGTCGAAAGGTTCACATCCAGTTCTTTTAATATCTGCTCCTGTGATTTTGAAAACCACATTCAAAACACTCCTTTTTCGTTCTACTTAAAATGCCTTGACCTGTTTTGACAAGATTGCAACAATTTGAATCTTCATAGTCAGATGTAAGTTTTAAGTTTTATTATAAGCTATAAGTTTATCAAATAGTGTTAGTTTACGCAATAGAAATAGAAAATTTGACAATTTTAAAAAATCAAACAAAATATTCATAGTTTATTCATTATCCTGCGTGTTTGTAACATTTTTTCTTCGTATCAAATTTTATTATATAGTGTGAAATGTGAACCATTTTTGAAATAAATCTTAATTTTTGTTGGCTAAATTATTTTTTACCACCAAAAAATATTATTCTCTATTTACAATCCAAATATATGTAATTATGCTATAAGTATAGATTTATATATAAAATAGGTCTATAATGTTAGATGTAATTGGTTGATTTGTATAATTTTACAGACCAATTATTAAAAATTATCTATTATAGTCCAATAAAAATAGGAGGCTTAAAATGATTAGAAAAAAGATTCTCTCTTTTGCACTCAGCGTCTTGATGGTAACTCCCCTCATGACCCCGTTCGCAAGAGTTTCCGCACAACCTGCCGTAAGTTCTATTGAAGGCGTTAATGGACTAAAGGCGGATTTTTACACCATCCCGAAAGATGACAGCACCTTCCCGTTAAAAGATTCAGAATTCAAAGTTTCAACAATCGAATCTACTCTGGAATCAAGCGATATAAAACCGCTTCTGGCTCAGAATACCGGCGTAAATGAATACGCAGGCATTCGGTACACAGGGAAGATCCAGCCAAAAGTAACCGGCGAACACACCTTTTATATTAAAGGCGACAATGGCTTTAGACTTTGGGTAGATGGACAATTAATAATTGATTTCTGGAAAAATGAGTGGGATAAAGAACAAACCAGTACCAAAATAACTTTAAATGCAAATCAAAAGTACGACTTTAAGCTTGAATATTTTCAGGCAACCGGTGGAGCAAACTTACACGTTTCGTGGGCTGCATCAGGACTTGCAAAAGAAAGCATCCCAAGTAGCGCACTATTTGTAGCGAGCGATTATACCGGACCGTATGTTCATGACTTTAGCACAAGCAATGCCACTTTGATCCAAGGAAAGGGTAGCGGAACAATTACTGTTAACGGTGCTAACCTCAAAGACAGTACCGTTGAAATATTGGACGTCAACGGTTCCAAATACAATCCGCCCGTATTTTGTGAAGTGGCAAGCAGCACAGATACTGAGCTCGTTGTTAAAGTGCCGTCCGACCTTCCTGTAGGAAAAATAAGACTTGCAATCAGCAACTCGGCGTCTACATACAAGACATCGGCTTTCTTGTCTGTCGGTGATTTCGGAGCAGCAGGTCCTCGGCCTGAATATCCACGCCCTGATTGGCAAAGAGAAAAATGGCTGAACCTTAACGGCTCATGGCGCTTTGATTTTGACAGTGCCGAAGCAGGAGAAACCAGCAGCTGGTTTAACTCTCACACTTACAGCCAAAATATAACCGTTCCTTATCCATGGGAATCACCTCTAAGCGGAGTTAACGAACCGAATTACCTTGGTGTTGCGTGGTATGAAAGAACTTTAACCCTAGATAGCAGTTGGACCGGCAAGAAAATTATGCTTAATTTTGGCGCCGTTGATTGGAAATGCAAAGTTTGGGTAAACGGAACATTGGCCGGTTCTCATGAAGGAGGCTATACCCAATTTGGTCTTGATATCACAGACAAAGTAACTATTGGCAGTGCACCAAATAAAATTACTGTTAAAGTGGAAGATAACCGTTACAAAACAGGCGGAGATGTTCAGCTTGTAGGTAAGCAGGGCTATGATGCTCCTGTTGGGTATACACATACAAGCGGTATCTGGCAAACCGTTTATTTGGAAGGATTATCTTCAAAATACACATTCAAAACCACACATGCAACCCCTGACATCGACAACAGCAAAGTGACTTTTAATGTAAAAATCAACAACACTGATACAGCTGATAAAACCGTAAACATCAAATATGACTTTAAAGGAACATTAAGCGACGAACTAAATGGTTCTAACTTTAGCGGAACGAAAGAAAATGTAGTTTTAAAGCCGGGAGAAAACAGCGTTTCGATTGCTGTTACGATTCCAAACCAAAAACTTTGGAATTTTGACAGTCCAAATTTATATGAAGGTTCTTTCGAGCTTCTTGGAACTGACAGTACCACGCTAGACAAAGTGGGAACCTATTTTGGTCAAAGAAAAATTTCCGTTGGAAAATATAACGGCAGAAACTATCAGTACATCTATATAAACAATAAGCCTGTATTCTTGTCTGGACTTCTTGATCAAGGCTTCTGGCCGGACGGTATTTACACCGCTCCTACTGATGAAGCGCTAAAATCAGACATTCTTGAAATGAAGAAACTTGGCTTCAATATGATCAGAAAACATATTAAGATTGAAGATCCTCGCCAATTATACTGGGCTGATAAGCTTGGTATGTTCGTTTGGGAAGATATGCCTTGGGGACCTGGATTCCAAACCACAGCAGGCAGAGCTGCTTATGAATATGCGTTGGAAAAGATGATTGAAAGAGACTATAATCATCCAAGCATTATTTCAATTATTTTGTTTAATGAAACATGGGGTGTCACTCATAACGAAAGTATGCACACCTGGATGAAAGACCTCTATGACAAAATAAAAGCACTTTATCCGTCTATGCTAGTAGAAGATATGAGTCCTTGTAACTCCGACCATATCCAGCCAACCGATTTGTTCTCTTTCCACATGTATCCTAACAGTTTCCCATCTGCTAAAGATTTTGTAAATACCATTAACTCAAAATTTGGTGTTGATTCATCCTATATGTTCTATAGTGGATATAAATATGACGGCGAACCATGGCTCAACAGCGAATACGGCGGTGTTGCTTCCGGCGGCGGTGATGCAGATGTTTCCTGGTGCTTCAAGTATCAAACAGATATTCAACGTCTGTATGAGCGTCTCAACGGATTTGTATATACCGAGCCATATGATGTTGAGTTTGAAAAGAACGGCATTTTGAACTATAATCGGACCAAGAAGATTTTCGGCTATAACGAAATCGCTTATGGCGGAGATATGTCTTTCAAATATCTCACCCAACCGGATTACATTGGTTTTTATAATCAACCGGTAACAAAATTGAAACCGGGCGAAACATTCACCGGAAATATCGGTGCAATGAACTGGTCAGGAAAAGATTATTCCAATCTTACTTTAAAATGGCGTCTTGACGGAACAGACGGTTACGGCAACAGTGTTTCAACAAACGTGAGCGGCAGTACTCCAATCACATTCTCACCATATACGTTGGACAAAAAGACCATTAACTTCACTGTTCCAAACACACCAAAGTTTAATAAGTTTGTTGGCACGGTTACCGCATGGATTGAAGATTCAAACGGAACAACCATTGCCAAAAATTTTACAAACCTCACTGTAACAAATGGATTAACCACCAGTAATACAACTAAGCTAAAAGATAATTCTTACGTTCTAAGACAACCTTCTTTGGGAACAGTTAATAATTCTGCACAATATTCCTACACCGTTCCAAACGATTTTGATGTTTCATCCTTAAAAGATTTAAGAATCCTTGCTGAGCTTTCTTCAAACAAAGCAGGAACCGCTCAAACATCAGAAAAAGAAGAGGCTCCTTCCGATGTAACCGTTAGCATTAACGGCCACGAAGTATCTTTGGTTAACGTTCCTGATAACCCTAGGGATATCAGAGGAACATTAAGCCTAAACAACGACTTGTCAAGTGCCGGCAACTTTGGTTATTTAATGAGCCTTGACATTCCGGATAGCCTCATTACCACTCTTAAATCGGAACTTGCTACAAGCAAAACGATTACAGTTAAATACGAAATAAAATCCACCGCAAAAAATAAAAACGGTATTCGTTTTTATGGAGAAACAGAAGGAAGATACGCTGTTAATCCGATGATTCTATTGAATGCAAACGCTGTGAATATCGGAAATATGACAGGAAACGCTAGCCTTCAAACAACCAGTCTTGTATCCTCTTTCACCAATGGTTCAGTTGAGGCTACCGTTGGCGCAACAGGCTCAAATTCCGACACTGCGGGATTGGTTATCAGAGAGAACAGCGGAAACGGATATTATGCATCTGTAAGTAAAGACGGAACAGCCATTAAACTTTCCAAGCTTAACGGAACTGCCGTTAAAGAAGTAACCGGACTTTCTTTGGGAACTGGCGAACACAAAATCAAAATTGAGGCTTTTGACGCTCACATCAAAGTATATGTAGATGGTCAATTGGTTCCAACTATTGATGCATATGATTCCAGCTATTCCTCCGGAAAAGTAGGTGTAAAAAATACAAGCGGTACACCTGAATTTAAAGATATTACCGTTAATAAAGAAACTTTCGGCGTTGCGGCTGAAGGGGATGCAAATGCAGTTGACGCAGATTACAATTCGTTGGATTTAGATGGTGCAAGTGCAGTAAAAGCTGATTTGAGCCTTCCTGTACTTGGAGACAACGGATCAACTATCAGCTGGGCAAGTAACAAACCTGATGTTATATCAACGGATGGAAAAGTAATGCGCCCACAGCTAAACGATATAACTGTAGTTCTTACCGCAACCATCAAAAAAGGTGATGTAACCAGAACGAAATCATTTACTGTTAACGTCGTAAAAGTTGGTCTGATTGTTGCACAATACAACATGGACAAAATGACCAATAATAAAATTGCTGACAGTGGGAGCAACAAAGACGGAACCCTTAACGGGTCTGGTTCAATCACCTATAATTCAGCAAGAGGAAATGTATTAAAACTAAATGAATCTTATGTAAGACTTCCTGATGGAATCATGAGCGATCTAAACGAAATTACCATCAGCAGCTGGTTTAACTATACCGATTCAACCACGGCAAACTGGGAAAGATTATTCGACTTTGGTTCTACCACTGATAAGTATATCATGTTTACAATGAAGAACGACGGCACCGGCGGATGCCAGTTGTCATTCAAAAACGGACCTAATTCCGAACAAAAAGTTATCGGTCCTGTGATTGCCAAAAACACATGGGTTCATATGGCGGCAACACTGAATAACGGCACAGCAATCCTTTACATTAACGGCATAGAGGTTGCCCGTAGTAATGATATTGCATTCAAGCCTTCTGACTTAGGTGTAACAACCGCAAACTATCTTGGTAAATCGCAATGGCCAGATAAAAACTATACCGGATTGATTGATGACTTTAGGATTTATCCAAGCGCATTGGGTGCATCACAAATTGCTGCTGTTTATGCTGAAAAACCAGTCACTGCAATTAAATTTAGCTCCAGCACAGTTGCAGCAAAAGTTGGAGATACCAAAAACATTGCTCCGACGATCACTCCGGCAGATGCTACAAGCCCTCAATTAACCTGGTCTTCCAGCAACACAAAGATTGCAACAGTGGATGCAAACGGCAAAATAACTGCTCTGGCAGCAGGCAATTCTGTTATTACTGTTGAGTCCCAAGGATTGACTGCTTCATTTACACTAAATGTTACAAATTCAAGTACTGTGAAAAATGGCTGGTCCAAAGAAAACGGAAAATGGTATTACTATGTAAACAGTGTAAAACAAACCAGCAAATGGATTAAAGATGGAAGCAAATACTATTACGTTGACGGTTCAGGCGTAATGTTAACAAACAAATGGATTAAGTCAGGCGGCAAGTACTATTACGTTGATGGTTCAGGCGTAATGTTAACAAACAAATGGATTAAAGATGGAAGCAAATACTATTACGTTGACGGTTCAGGCGTAATGTTAACAAACAAATGGATTAAAGATGGAAGCAAATACTATTACGTTGACGGTTCAGGCGTAATGTTAACAAACAAATGGATTAAGTCAGGCGGCAAG
>JARBTU010000051.1 GCA_029240015.1 Oscillospiraceae bacterium
GATCAGGTAAACGACACAACAGCGAGTTTGGTCGTTGCACAGTTATTGTATCTTGAAGGTCAGGATCCTGAAAAGGATATCCATCTTTACATTAATAGTCCCGGCGGTTCCATCACGGCAGGGATGGCTATTTATGATACGATGCAGTACATCAAATCGGATGTTTCAACCATTTGCATTGGTATGGCGGCCTCAATGGGAGCGTTTTTGTTGTCAGCGGGAGCAAAAGGAAAAAGATTTGCTCTACCAAACAGCGAAATCATGATTCACCAGCCTTTGGGGGGAACTCAAGGTCAAGCTACTGATATTCAAATCCATGCGGAGAGAATTATCAGAATGAAAAAACACTTAAACAATATTCTTTCACAGAATACCGGCAAACCACTTGAGGTTATCGAAAAAGATACGGAAAGAGATAACTTTATGTCAGCGCAGGATGCCGCAGCATATGGCTTGATTGATAAAGTAATATCCAAGAGATAACTAAAAAAGCAGTACTAAAAGCGATTTAAAGCATACCTCCCTTGTATAAGGGAGGTTGTTGTGTATAATGAATTTTGTCATAATGATGGAGGTTTAAATGGCTGGATATGATGAAAAAGGCGCTCCAAGATGCTGCTTCTGCGGGAAAATGGAGCATCAGGTAGCACGTATGCTATATGGCAGCGGTGCTTATATATGCGATGAATGCGTTGAACTTTGTTATCAGATGCTGGTGAACGAAGGGACGATATTGGAAAGTCCAAAATCGAGTTCAAAATATAAAAAGACATCAGATGAGGATACGCCAATTTTAAAACCATCCGAAATGAAGTCGATTCTCGACCAGTATGTAATTGGGCAGGACGATGCAAAAGTTGCCTTGTCGGTTGCGGTCTATAATCATTATAAGCGTATTTTTTATGGAAACGAAAGTGACGTTGAACTGCAAAAGAGCAACGTCTTGCTGTTGGGCCCCACCGGTGTGGGCAAAACGCTATTGGCACAAACACTGGCAAAGCTTTTAAATGTTCCCTTTGCAATTGCCGATGCCACTACCCTTACAGAGGCCGGGTATGTCGGTGAGGATGTTGAGAATGTTCTGGTAAGGCTGATTCAGGCTGCCGATTATGACGTCGAAGCCGCTGAGCATGGAATCATTTATATCGACGAGATTGACAAAATAACCAGAAAATCTGAAAATACGTCGATTACGAGAGATGTAAGCGGTGAGGGCGTTCAGCAGTCTTTGCTGAAGATTTTGGAAGGAACTTTGTCCAACGTTCCTCCTCAGGGAGGAAGAAAACATCCGAATCAGGAGTTTATTCAGATTGATACAAGGAATATTCTGTTTATCTGTGGCGGAGCGTTTGACGGAATCGAAAAGATGGTGAACAAGCGCATGGGCTCGGGTTCTCTTGGGTTCGGAGCAAAAATCAAAAACACAGCCCAGGCAGAAATGTCCAATTTGATTAAAAATGTGATTCCGCATGACTTAGTCAAATTCGGGTTGATTCCGGAGCTTGTGGGTCGTTTGCCAATTATCACATCATTAAGTGAGCTGGATGAAAAATCGTTAGTCAGAATTTTAACAGAACCCAAAAATGCGTTGATTAAACAATATAAAAGCTTGTTTAAAATGGATAATGTGGAACTTGAGTTTACGCAAGACGCATTGGAAGCGGTTGCAATCAAAGCGATTGAGCGGAAAACAGGAGCAAGAGGTCTGCGAGGGATTATCGAAGACGTGTTAGGCTCGTTGATGTTTGAAGTACCAACCGATTATACAATCGAAAAAGTGATTATAGACAAAGATGCGGTTGAAGGAAGCAAGAGCCCCGAACTGATAAGAAACAAGTTGCGCAAATCACTTCAGATGGTTATGCCGAAACAAATCGGAAGAGGAAGAAATTCCACCGCTGTTTAATAATGTTTTTAAACCTCACTAAATATTGGTTTAGTGAGGTTTATTGATTAAATACGAGATATAT
Source organism: Oscillospiraceae bacterium (assembly GCA_029240015.1). Lineage (GTDB taxonomy): Bacteria > Bacillota > Clostridia > Oscillospirales > Ruminococcaceae > JARBTU01. The sequence goes on from JARBTU010000051.1 coordinate 1,971, forward strand.
CTTGTAAAATCGACTATAAAAATATATAATATAATTAACAGCAATAGAAAAACACAACTTAATTGATATAGATTTTTGGGGATTAAGGAGAAAAAAATGGAACAAAAGAAAATGAAAAAGACGCAAGTAGTTATTCCTACTCTCGCAATGAGAGGACTTGTTCTTTTTCCCAACATGGTGCTGCATTTCGATGTTGGAAGAGAAAAGTCCATACTTGCTTTAAACGCCGCCATGAAAGGCGATAGAAAGATTTTTTTGACTGCACAAAAAGATATGGACGTGGACGAGCCTTTGATGAATGATTTATATACCATCGGGGTCGTGGCTGAAATAAAACAGCTTCTTAAGGTTTCAAAAGATACATTCAGAGTTTTGGTTGAAGGCCTTTATAAGGCGAAAATCGAAAGTTTATACAGCGTGGAGCCATATCTCGAAGCAGAAATCACAAAAGTTCCTATGGCAGTGAGAAAAGTTTCAGAAAGCATGGAAGTGCAGGCACTTGTTCGTTCAGCACAGCAGGTCTTTGACTATTATGCCACTGTAGTGCCAAAAATGCCAAACGAAATACTGGACTCGGTCTTGTTGGAAAAAGACCCGTACGAGCTTTTTGATAAGATTGTCCAGAACATTCTGCTTCCATATGCGGACAAGCAAAAGCTTTTGGAAACCAAAGGAATCAAAAATCAGCTCAAAACGCTGATTGAACTGATTGCAAAAGAAAGCGAGCTTTTAAAGCTTGAAAATGATATTTTCAATGAAGTAAAAGAAAAAATGGACAAGAACCAACGGGATTATTTCTTGCGTGAGCAATTGAAGCTAATCTCCGAGCAGCTTGGAGAAAGCGAAAACGTTCAAGACGAAGCAGTTGATTTTTCGGAGCAGGTCGAAGCTATTAAAAATATATCCGAAGAATCAAGAGAGAAGCTCATGAAAGAGTGTGAAAGACTTTATAAAATGCCGCCAAGTTCACACGAGGCAAACGTTGTACGCTCTTATCTTGAGAGCTGTATCGACCTTCCGTGGGACAGTTTCACAAAAGACAAAACAGATATAAACAGGGCAAAAAGGGTCTTGGACAGAGACCATTTTGGCATGGATAAAGTTAAAGACAGGATTTTAGAAAGTGTCGCAGTCAGAAAGCTTTCGCCGAACATTAAAGGGCAGATTCTATGCCTTGTGGGCCCTCCGGGTGTGGGAAAAACCTCCATCGCCAAGGCGGTTGCAGAGGCTTTGGGTAGGAGATATACAAGGATTTCTCTTGGCGGAGTTCGGGATGAATCAGACATAAGAGGACATAGAAAGACTTATATAGGAGCGATGCCGGGCAGGATTATTGCCGCAATCAAGCAGGCGAAATCAAGAAATCCGCTGATTTTGCTGGACGAGATCGACAAGATGGGTTCCGATTTTAAAGGAGACCCTTCCTCGGCAATGCTTGAAGTATTAGACAGTGAGCAAAATATGGCGTTTAGGGATCACTATATCGAAGTTCCGTTTGATTTAAGTGATGTGTTGTTTATTACTACAGCGAACACGCTTGGCACGATTCCAACACCACTGCTGGACAGAATGGAAGTAATCGAACTTTCAAGCTATACAAGAGAAGAAAAGTTTAACATAGTGAAAAAACATTTACTTAAAAAACAGTTTATAAAGCACGGCTTATCCAGTAAGAATTTTAAGGTTAGTGACGATGCGCTATATGATTTGATTGACCATTACACAAGAGAAGCCGGCGTCAGAAAGCTTGAGAGAAGTATTGCAACTTTGTGTAGAAAAGCGGCAAAAAAAGTTGCTATGAACAGCGAAGAGAAGGTTATGATCACAGCTTCTAATATGTCAGAATACTTAGGACCTCAAAAATATCGAACAGAATCAATCGGCGAAACGGATGAGGTTGGGGTTGTAAACGGTCTTGCATGGACCTCTGTCGGCGGCGAAACAATGCAGGTGGAGGTTTCGGTTCTGGATGGGACGGGCAGGCTGGAGCTGACGGGAAATCTTGGTGATGTAATGAAAGAATCTGCAAGAACAGCAGTAAGCTTCGTCAGAAGTATTGCAAGCGAATATGGGATAGATAAGGATTTTTATAAAACAAAAGACATACATATCCACGTTCCGGAAGGAGCTGTTCCAAAAGATGGACCTTCCGCGGGTGTTACACTTGTCACGGCTCTTGTTTCAGCGCTTTCGGGTTCCCCTGTTAAACGTGATGTGGCGATGACGGGAGAAGTCACGTTGAGGGGAAGAGTGTTGGCGATTGGCGGGCTCAAAGAAAAAACAATGGCAGCATATCGTGCAGGAGTCAAAACGGTATTCATTCCAAAAGAGAACAAACCGGATTTGGCTGACTTTGATCAGATTATTTTAGATGCAGTGGATTTTGTTCCGGTAAACCACGTAGATAAAGTCATTAGACAAGCGCTTTTACCTAAAGACGAAAGTGCCAGTTTTGAATTTGAAAAAGGACATGTGGAAATCATCCCGTCTCATCCGTCGGATGAGCACAGTTCTAAAATCATTCCATGCTGAGAAAGGGGAGAACCCTAACATGAATTTTAATACAGCAGAGTTTTTGACTTCTTATGGCTTGTTAGAGCAGATTCCTCCATCAGAACAGGTAGAAATTGCTTTTTCGGGGCGCTCTAATGTAGGAAAGAGTTCACTTATCAACAAACTCTTGAATCGGAAATCGCTTGCACGCGTGAGCGCGATGCCGGGGAAAACTATCACTATCAATTTTTATAAAGTTGATGAATCTCGGTTTGTTGACCTTCCGGGCTATGGATACGCAAAGGTTGCAAAAACCGAAAAACAGCGTTGGTCCGAACTAATTGAAGGATATTTTAATGACGATCGAAACCTTGGGCTGGTGGTTCAGTTGGTGGATATCAGGCATGCGCCAACTAAGCTTGACATAGATATGATTAACTATTTGATTACGATAGAAATGCCGTTTATTGTGGTGCTAACTAAGTCGGATAAGCTTACAAAAAATCAACAAGCCAAAAGGGTTGAAGAGTTAAAAAAAGAGATTCCATATGGAGAAGAGGTTACAATGCTTGCGGTCTCTTCTGAAAAAGGGGATGGAATACAAGAGCTCAAGAATATTATTACAGAAGTTTGTGAAGATTAAAGATTCACAAAAATTGGAGGTTATTTATGTTTGTTTCAGAGAATTTAGACGTGAATCCAAGTGGGCACCTTACAGTAGGAGGAGTTGATACCGTCGATATCGTAAAGGAATATGGCACTCCGCTTTATGTGATGGATGAAGGTTTGATTCGAAAGAATTGCCAATCTTTTAAAAAGTCTATCGATATGTATTATGGCGGAAAAGGCTTGGCATGCTATGCCAGCAAAGCTTTTTGCTGTAAAGAGATGCACCGCATCATTAAGGATGAGGGGCTTGGAATTGATGTTGTTTCGATTGGAGAGCTTTATACAGCGATGAGCATTGATTTTCCTGCCGAAAAAATATGTTTCCACGGGAACAACAAAACGTCTGAAGAACTGAAAACTGCCCTTGAGTACGGAGTGGGCAATATCGTAGTGGATAACTTGACCGAGCTTGAGACGCTAAACAGCCTTGCGCTTTCGTTTGGCAAAAGAGCGAGCATTATGTTCAGAATCAAACCGGGAATTGATGCACATACACACGACTTTATTATGACAGGGCAAATTGACTCTAAGTTTGGTTTGGCGCTGGAAACAGGAGAAGCCTTTGAAGCAGTGAAAAAAGCTGTCTCTATGGAAGGAATCCTTCTTAAAGGACTTCATTGCCACATCGGGTCGCAAATTTTTGACATTGACCCGTTTGCGCTTGCGGCGCAGGTAATGATTGAGTTTATTGCAAAGATTAAGAAGGAAACGGGCTATGAAGTGCCACAGCTTAACTTGGGTGGTGGATTTGGCATTAAATATATTAACGAAAATGACCCGGTTCCGTATGATAAATACATGGAAAAAGTCTCGATAAAAATTAAAGAGGCTTGTGAAGAATTAGACGTAAATCTTCCTTTTATCCTTATTGAACCTGGGCGCTCCATAGCGGGACCTGCGGGGATTACGTTATATACGGTTGGGGCTGTCAAAACGATCCCGAATATCAGGACATACGTTTCCATTGATGGGGGTATGACCGACAATCCAAGATATGCATTGTATCAGAGTACATATGAGGCTGTTGTTGCCAACAAAGCGGATAAACCTCGTGATACCAAGGTAACCATAGCGGGAAAATGCTGTGAGAGTGGGGATCTGATAGGGGAGAATATGCCTATTCAGCAGGCAGAACCGGGCGATACCATAGCCATACTTGCGACGGGGGCATACAACTATTCAATGTCTTCCAACTATAACCGCATTCCAAAACCAGCGGTAGTGATGGTGAAAGACGGCAAAACCAGAATTGTGGTTAAAAAAGAGGATTTAAACGATATCGTAAGAAACGATATCTAATGAAATAGATAAGCCAGAAAAGCAAAAAAAAGATAAGACTTTTGCTTTTCTGGCTTATTGTTGTTTATATCGTTTTTGAATTGCTCACAATAGAGATAAGCTCTAGGAATAAGACGGAAAACTGCAGTCGAGTAACAACAGAACGGTTTACTTTTATATTGTAGTATGTTAAAATATAAAAAAAGATATGGGAGGTGCCCGCTTTGAACAACAAGCTAAAAGATATGAACGTTGATTTTTTATTTAAAGCCATTTTGACCTTGAAAAATGAGGATGAATGCTATAATTTTTTTGAAGATTTATGTACTGTGCCGGAGCTTAAGGCAATGTCACAGCGTTTGCATGTTGCCAAAATGTTGTCCGAAAAGAGAGTATACAGCGATATCGTGAATGAAACAGGCGCTTCTACAGCAACAATCAGTAGGGTAAATCGTTCCCTGAATTACGGAAGCGATGGCTACAGCATTGTTTTTGAAAGAATGGGACTTAAAAAAGATGAGTAGTTATACTTATTTTGCACAGCATTATGACAGTTTGACACAAAATATAGATTATCACAAAAGAGCAGAATATTTTAATCAGATACTTCATCAAAATGGAGTGACAAGCGGAATTTTGCTTGACTTAGCTTGCGGAACAGGGAGTTTAAGCGAAGAATTTTGCAGCATGGGGTACGAAGTGATCGGCATAGACAGTTCCGAAGAGATGTTGACCATTGCCATGCAGAAAAAATACGATAAAGATCTGGATATCATCTATTTATGTCAGCAGATGTATGAGCTTGACCTTTATGGGACGATAGATATTGTTGTATGCGCATTGGACAGCTTGAATCACATTACGCAAAGAGAGCGCTTACAGCAGGCGTTGGATAAAGTCTCGCTTTTTTTACATCCCGATGGGATTTTTATATTCGATGTTAATTCTGAATACAAACATTATGAGGTGTTAGGGGATAACACCTTTGTTTATGATTGCGAAGAGGTTTATTGTGTTTGGCAAAATAAACAGCTTAATAATAATATTGTAAGTATTGATTTGGATTTCTTTGAAAAAGAGGGGAAAGTATATAGCAGAAGGTCGGAAAGTTTTGAAGAAAGACTATATTCTTCCGAAGAGATGGAGCAGATGCTTAAGCAGTCTGGTCTTGTTATAAAGAATATCTATGCAGATGACACTTTTAGTGAACCAAAGGAAGACAGTCAACGTATGATTTATGTGGTGAAGAAAAAATAATTTGAGAAGATAAAGGAATGAGTAGTTTGGGTAAAATGGTAAGGGCAATTTCGAAGGATGGTTCGGTTCTCGCCATTGCAGTTGATTCAACGGACATCGTAAACCGAATAGAAAGAATACACAGAACATCAGCAGTTGTTACAGCAGGTCTCGGCAGGTTGACAACAGCCGCTTCCATGATGGGAAGCATGCTTAAAGGTGAAAAAGACAGCATTACGCTTCGGATGAATGGTGGAGGCGAGACGGGGTCGCTGATATCGGTAACAGACAGCAGCGGGAACGTAAAGGCGTATGTAGCGAATCCAATTGTGGAACTTCCGCTTAACAAATACGGGAAGTTGGACGTATCAGGTGCAGTAGGGAAAGATGGATATCTTCAAGTGATCAAAGACTTGGGACTCAAAGAACCGTATATTGGTCAAGTACCTATCGAATCGGGCGAAATTGCAGAGGATATTACAGCATATTATGCAATCAGCGAGCAGGTTCCGACAGTTTGCAGTTTAGGCGTCTTGGTGAATCCGGATTTAACAGTCAGAGCTGCTGGCGGCTTTTTGGTTCAGCTGTTGCCATTTGCGGATGAAAGCTGTGCGGATATTATTGAAGAGAATATTAAGAGCTTTTCACCTATCTCTCAATTAATTGATGAAGGAAAGACTGCGGAACAAATTGCGATGGATTTACTTAAAAATTTAGAGCCAAATGTTCTTGATGAGTCAGATGTTGAATATAAATGTGATTGTGGCAGAAATCGTGTGGAAAGAGCGCTCATCAGTTTAGGAGCGGCTGAACTGCAAAAGATGATAGATGAGGATGACAGGACAGAAGTCAAGTGTCATTTTTGTAATAAGAAATACAGATTTAATCACCAGGAACTTGACGAATTGATAAAGCGGTCAAAATAGAAAAAAATAATAAAAAATTGTAAAAATCAGTTGACAAAAGGCTATAGTTTTGATATAATAAATTTCGTCGCTAAGCCAAGTGACGATAATGTGGGAGCATAGCTCAGCTGGGAGAGCATCTGCCTTACAAGCAGAGGGTCACAGGTTCGAGCCCTGTTGTTCCCACCATTATTTTGGCCCGTTAGTTCAGCTGGTTAGAACGCTAGCCTGTCACGCTAGAGGTCGACGGTTCGAGCCCGTTACGGGTCGCCATATAGCACATATGGAAAGCAGGTTTTGATTTGCTTTTCATATATGCCTCTGTAGCTCAGTCGGTAGAGCAGAGGACTGAAAATCCTCGTGTCGATGGTTCGATTCCGTCCGGAGGCACCAAAAGAAGCGGAAGTTCAAAAAAAGCGGAAGCTTCTTATATTTTGCGGGTTTAGCTCATTTGGTAGAGCGCCACCTTGCCAAGGTGGAGGTAGCGAGTTCGAGCCTCGTAACCCGC